>NZ_JAQCUN010000139.1:359-3110 GCF_027685385.1 Megasphaera sp. AF13-6AC | reverse complement strand
GAAGCCAAACTGATGGAGTCGTCATAAGCAGGTGATTGCATATTGAGGATACCGCAAACCAGTTCGTATACGAGGTCATTAGTGAAGTACGACTGTGCATGAGATTTTAAGGTTGCCGTAATTTCCGGATTACGTTGCATGTAGTCGTCGGAAAGCCATGTAAACATGGGAATCCGCAAAACCTTAAAGCTGGCTCCGTCAGGTTGACGGGCAATGCTCGGGTCCGAACCGTGGTCGGAGAAATAGAGCATGGCATCTAAGTGCAGATTATCTCTTGCGTAGTCGAAGACTTGGGACAAGAACCAATCGGTATATAAAATGGTATTGTCGTAGTCCGCCTCTTGATTTATCTTGCCGTCATCAAATTTTTGGAACTCTGCCGGATAGCGGTTTCTATATTCTATGTGGCTGCCCATAATGTGGAGAACGACAAAGTTCTTTTCATTCGGGTTCACCTTCGTTAAGAACTGTAACAGGGCTCCGTCCAAGGTCGATTCTTTCAAGTCCTGGTCGACCCATTCCGAGACATCTGCTGTCTTGGCAATGAGTGAAATAGGTGTATCGGCTACGCCTACGGAGCCTTGATTACTAAACCAATACGTCTTGTAACCGGCTTTTTTTGCCATATCGATGATAGAAATGGATTCATTAAACTGTTTTGTATTGTAGAAATTAGACTCCGTCAAGGCATGTTCCAATACGGGAACCGTATACCATACACAGCTGTAGACATTAGTAAAGAGGGTAAAGTGCGGATCTTCTTTTACGGCACTCAACCAAGGCGTATTGTCCGGTGCTGACGGGTTATAGGCATTCATGAGTGTTCGTGTTTCTGATTCGCCGATAACGACGATAACCGTATTGGGTCCCAGGCGAGGATTGAGTTGTACTGCCTGTAAAGCGGCATATTTATCATCATGATTTTCCGCATATAATTTAGCCCGTTCCAAATAATCGTGAGTGTCTAAAAAAGTTCGTACAGGAAAAGAATTAGGCAAGAGTTCGTCATACAATATCCAGACGGACGGAACGATGACGAGGAGGGACAATAAGGGTAAAATCTTTTTGTATACTGTCGTTTTCGGCAAAGACGGTATCATATAGTGGGTGCCGAAAAAGAATGCGATAATAAGGAATAGTAGAAACATCGTACCGATGATCATTCCCGCACCTAACGAATGCAGGTATTCCAGTGTTTCAGCCGGACCGGTTTGGAAGATAATCAAAGAACCGGATGTGGTAATACAAGACTGATACAGACTGTAGTAAGCCCATTGCATGACGTTGACGGCTACGACAAGAAGCAGCAGGCCGGTCATAACTAAAGCGCTTATTACGCGCGGTAAGAATTGCTTGGCCGTCATGGATAAAAGAAAAAGTACGGCAAAGAGAAAGAGGCCGTTATATATGTCGTAAATATTATTTAAGTAGACCGTGTTGCCGTTAATTAGAGTTATATAGGCCAGATACGGTCCCGTGATTATCCATGACAATCCCACGAGAGCCGGTGCGGCAAGGGTGCGAAACGACAAATTTTGCACGTATAAGGCCAAAGCAACTACGACAGCGCCGACAGCGGGAATAAGGCCTCGCAGCATAGCGTCTATATTATCCTGACCCAAACCGAGGGACACGATAAATTGCCACTGAATACATAAGGCATATAAAATGATGAAGACCCCAATGAGGGATAAGATTCGTTTCTTTGTGTATATCTTATGGGGGCCTTGAATATATTCTGAGTCTGATGATTGATGCATGTAAATAAATCCTCCTCCGGTAACACCGCATTACGCCACTTATTATACTCTAATGTATATGAATTACATAGTGTTTTTGCTTTTTTGGTGTAACGGCTCGGAAAAATGAAAAAAATGCTCAAAAAATCGGAAGTTTGTTTGAATATATAAAAGAATATGATACACTGAGTAATAAATAATACACCGATGGATATAAGTTCTATGCGGACGTCGTCATATAAAGGAGAGTGTATTGGAAATGAGTACTGGTGGTAAAAAAATAGCCGTTATCGGTGCCGGACCGGCAGGATATACGGCAGCGCAGGAATTGTCGAAGAACGGTTATACCGTCGATATTTATGACAAAGAGGATCGACTTGGCGGGGCTATTTACACGGGTATTCCCGAGTACCGTATGTCCAAGATCTTTTTGGACAAAGTTTTTGCGTCTATGAAAGAAGATAAAAATATTACTTTTCACTTTAATACGAAAATCGATTGTGAAAGATTTGAGGGTCTAAGGAAAAATTATGATAAAGTTCTTGTCGCCACAGGGGCTCAGATTGAAAATACGTATGGCTTTGAACCCGGAAACGGGTTATATGCCGGGCTGACCCTTTTATATGACCTGAATATTCGCGGCAACCATGAGTATTATAAAAAGTATAAGAAGGCCATGGTTTGGGGCGGCGGTAATGTCGCTATGGATTGTGCTCGATCTCTTGTTCGTATTATTGATGACGTGTCGGTTGTTTACCGGCGCTCGGAAGAAGAAATTACGGCTAATAAGAGCGAAATTCGTGATGCACGTAATGAAAATGTTAAATTCAACTTCCTTTGTAATGTAAAACGCGTTCTGCGTGATGAATCAGGCGCCGTTACGGGTGCCCAATTGATTCGCCAGGAACTGGGTGAGCCTGATTCATCGGGGAGACGGTCGCCGCAGTCCGTGCCCGGATCGGAATTTAATATTGATGCGGATATCATTGTCATGGCTATCGGGCAGAAGGTA
>NZ_JAQCUN010000139.1:0-349 GCF_027685385.1 Megasphaera sp. AF13-6AC | reverse complement strand
ATCGGGCAGAAGGTAGATTTATCAGAATTAGCCGAAGACTTAAAAATAACGGAAAATTACCGGACAACCTTGGAAAATGTCTTTATTGCCGGTGATGCCAATGTCGGACCCGCTACTATCGGTAAGGCCTTGATGGAAGGACGTGCCGTTGCGGCAGAGATGCAAAAGGCTTGATTTCTTGTAAAACGAACATATGTAAGAACTTGTTTTTTGCATATGTTCGTTTTTTTATGTAAATCTATTGCCAAGGATCAAGAAAATATGATATAATCTCACTTGTTCGAGGCGATTCAGTCGCCCGGAGAGTGTAAAACGGCCTCGTGGTGTAGCGGTTAACATGTCGCCCTGT
>NZ_JAQCUN010000138.1:0-3166 GCF_027685385.1 Megasphaera sp. AF13-6AC | reverse complement strand
TCGTGCAAGATGCATTGGACACAATCTGCTGTCCCTTATAGGTATCCGTATTGACACCGCAAACAAACATATCAGCCTGGCGTCCGTCTTCACCCTTCTTGGAGGGGGCTGAAAGAACTACATATTCAGCACCTGCCTGCAAATGTTTTTCAGCAGCGTCCATAGTCAAGAAACGTCCTGTAGATTCAACCACATATTCGGCACCCACTTCATTCCATTTTAAGTTGGCAGGATCCGTTTCCGCCGTTACGCGAATTTCCTTACCGTTTACAATGAGTACGTTGCGTTTTGCGTCAGCCTCGACAGTACCTTCAAACTGACCGTGCATCGTATCATATTTTAACATATATGCCATATAATCTACAGGCAACAAATCATTGATGCCTACGATTTCAATATCATTACGATTCTGTGCCGCGCGAAAAACAAAACGACCGATACGGCCGAAACCGTTAATACCGACTTTAATCATAGTTGAAACACTCCTTATTTGAATAGAAACCGTTACACACTAACATTCAATTTCAACTTACGAGTGTATTATGACACGTCGGGACATAATTTACAATGGCATGGACATATTAAGTCCCGATTTATTTTTTCTATAACTCCGGGTTATTCCGGAATCACAGTATTTATGTGTTTTTATCGTCTATAGTCACTAAGACCAGGCCGCCCTTTCGAGAATAGCCCGTATCCCAAAGTTCTTTGAGCGAAAACCAACGAAAGGTGCCGTAACTGACCACCTTGACCATCGTTTCTTGAGCAAATTCTTCATACCCTGCCAACCAGAACCAATGCCAAACGAAGTTCTTTAAATCGGGACTTTTATGGCGCAGGTTCAAATACGGTACGAGCATGCCCATATCAATTTGTGCCGTAACGGCATGCTTAAACAACTCATACGAGCAGTCACCGTGCAGACCGTCAAGATCTACAGAATCTATGCCTCGGTCTTGCAAATATCGACCGTACCCGTCTATCCAGATTTCTACTGTATCTATTCCGGTCGCTCGCGGGCTCAAGTATGGCTTCATAAGTTTAGAAAAGGCCACATACTCCTTTTCAGTAATCGGTTGGTGCACATCAAAAGGGCATAATTCATCAAGACCGTAAAAGCGTGCCAAATAAATACTTACATCACAGGCGACAACAGCTCCGCAACCGCCTTGTTTCATACGAATATCTTTAAAGTGTTCCTGATTGTAGCCGTACTCACGGTCTACTTTAAACAACGGCAATTCTTTCACCCTTGTCCCCCAATCCGACTTCGGCAGTATGTAAAAGCCGGCTGACATACAGCCGGCTTTTACGAAATCTTCATCCGTCTTAAAAAACACGTTCTTTTTCCGTCTTTTGAACCAGAGATTTCACAATCCGTCCGAAATCCTCAGGCGTAGATTCCGTAGCACCGACGGAGTATATAAAAGCACCGCTTCTCCAATAAGCGGCATAAGCACTAGAATCACTTTCAGTCATAAAGACAATCCTGTGGTTGACTACGTCCACCTTCCAAGGTGTACCGTAATAGCCGCTGAGAGTCGGTCCGTCCACAGTGTTTCGCAAAGCGGTCCTGACAAGAATTCGGTTATTGTTCTTTACATTCTTCTCTATATAAGAAAATTGAGCCGTCGATCGGATAGTAGAACTGCGTTTTAAAGCGAACTGTTCATTTTCATCCAATGTCAAGGGCATAAACCCGACCGCTTCGGCTACAGCCGACACGCTCTTATAGTCCTTAATCGGATTAGGCATACCGACTGCACCGACAGCTACTTGTTCGGGTGCACTTGTAAGAAAGACCGCTTCTTCCGCTACCGCCATACTCGTCAATATCATGAACGTCAAAAAAGCCGTCAGTAATTTTATCTTCATGCTCGTTTCCTATTTCAATAAGTCATCAAATACTTTTTTAATATAAAACTTCGTTTCTCCGTATGATTCCCCGGGACGTGCTTCATATACTTTCTTATCACCTACAAAAAAATTGGGCACATATTCATAGACATGGCCTGCCACGATATCGGGATTTTCCGTTTCTTCATACCACGCAAGGGGAATATCTTTATAGGCCGGATTTTCCTCAATTAGTTCTCCTACGGCTCTCTTTGCATTCTCACAATAGGGACATTCGTGTAAATAAAAAGCTGTAATTTTTTCCATGGATATCACTCCCGTTCATTTACTATATCGTACCTTATAAAAAGGTTACTTTATTATACCATACCTTTTAGGTAGAATAAAGAATCATAAAATCCACCGCATCTATCCATTTTTTAAATCTCTAAAAACGGCATGGATATGCCCTTTATTACGGTTTAATTTTTTCGGAAAATACAACTAAATTTAAGGAGATTTTCAGCTATTTTTTACTAGTATTCTAAAAAGAAAAATGCTAAAATGAATTGATTTTTATTAGGGGTTTTTACCCAATTTATAATGGAAGAAGGACTGATAATGAAAACTAACCGTCGTAAAATGTCTTGGGTGCAGCTCACCTTTATTACTGCAGCCAATATGCTGGGAGCCGGCATCATCATGTTACCCTCTCAGCTCGCCGAGGTCGGCACGATCTCGATTTTCTCTTGGATTATTACGTCTCTCGGTTCTCTGGCTCTGGCCATGACCTTTTCCCGATGCGGTATGTTTACTACCAAAGCGGGCGGTATGGGCGGTTATGCCGAGTACGGGTACGGACGAATAGGACATTTTATGACGAATTACGCCTATTCTGTTTCTATAGTTATTGCCAACGTGGCGATTTCCATTTCCGCAGTCGGATACGGAGCCGGCTTTCTGGGCATGGATTTTTCGCCGGTGCAAACTTGTTTATATACTATCGCCTTGCTGTGGATAGCCGCCAGCCTTAACATCAAGGGCAGTCGTTATTCAAGTCGGCTGACAACCTTCACGATTTGGTGTTCCATTCTGCCGATTCTGACTATTTCCGTCATCGGCTGGTATTGGTTCAATCCCACGACATGGATCGAAGCTTGGTGTCCCAATCCCATTAGCTGGAGCGATGCCGTCGGCAATTCCATAGCCTTGACTTTATGGTCCTTCCTCGGTTTGGAATCGGCATCGGTAAATGCGGATGCCGTTGAAAATCCGCGAACTTCCGTTCCTAAGGCAACCTTTCTCAGTACGGCTTTCGTCGCCGTCATCT
>NZ_JAQCUN010000137.1:2868-3170 GCF_027685385.1 Megasphaera sp. AF13-6AC | reverse complement strand
CACACGGAAATGCTCGTCGACGCATTCTTACTCATGTATAAAAAAGGCCGTCTGACCAACCGTTGCAAGAGCCTTGACCGGAATAAAGCCGTTTGGTCTTTTGCCGCAGGCAGCGAAGAATTGTATGAATGGTTGGATGATAACCCCTATTTAGCGGCTTACCCCGTTTCCTATGTCAATGACCCTTGCGTAGTAGCTCAACTGGATAACTTTATCTCCATCAACAACTGTCTCGAAGTAGACTTGTTCGGACAGGTTTCTTCCGAATCGTCGGGAACAAAGCACATCAGCGGAAGCGGCGG
>NZ_JAQCUN010000137.1:0-2858 GCF_027685385.1 Megasphaera sp. AF13-6AC | reverse complement strand
GAAGCGGCGGGCAGCTTGATTTTGCCGACGGTGCTTATCGTTCCAAAGGCGGTAAGAGCATCATTGCCTTCCATGCCACCTTTACGGATAAGTCGGGAAAACTGCAATCCCGAATTCGTCCCACCTTACTTCCCGGTACAATCACGACCGTACCTCGCTCCCAGACCCATTATGTAGCAACGGAATACGGCATTGCCAACCTGATGGGCGCCTCCACATGGGAACGTGCGGAAAAACTCATTAACTTGGCGCATCCCGATTTCCGTGAAGATTTGATTAAAGAAGCAGAGGCTTTCAAAATTTGGCGTTACAGCAATAAGCGGTAATCTTCTCCCTTTCCACACCTCTTTTCTTGTGTTCGCCTGCCGAATGTGATAGAATATAAAAGCTTGATTGGGTCAAGCATCTTTCTTGCCCTTTTTTTCGAAAAAGGGCCATATGTCCAGAAGAGGAGGTGATTTCGTGAAAAAGTACGAAGTCATGTTTATCGCAAAACCGCTCGAAGAAGCTGAAGTTACTCCTATCGTAGAGTTTATCAGCAATCTTCTCACAAAAAACGGTGCAAAGATTGAAAAAGTCGATCTCTGGGGCAAACGCCACTTGGCATATCCCGTCAAAAAACAAAACGACGGTTACTATGTCTTGATCAACTTTGAAATTGAACCGGATGCGATTTTCGAAATTGACCGTGTCATTAAAATCCGTGAAGAAATCTTGAGACATTTGATCGTTAAGATCGGCGAATAACCGGAGGCGCAAAGGATATGAATTCAGTACAATTATTGGGAAACTTAGCTCGTGACCCGGAAATCCGTTTTACCAAAACAGGTAAGGCAGTCGCAATGTTTACCGTAGCCTGCACACGTACGTACATTCCTGCAGGAAGCACGGAACAACGCGAATTAACTGATTTTATTCCTTGTGTCGCATGGGGTAATTTGGCAGAAAGTTGTGGTAACAATTTGGCCAAAGGCAAGCGTGTATTCGTAGAAGGTCGTATCTCCGTTCGCTCGTACGAAGGAGCAGACGGCCAGAAACGCTATCGCACGGAAGTCGTCGCCGATTTTGTAGCACAGCCGATGGGTTCCGATTCGTCCCAGAGCATGGGCGCTCCTGTAAGTAAACCCGCATCATCCGATACCGGTTTTGACGGTTTAGGTAGCGAGTCGGACGAAGAAATCCCGTTCTAAAGTCAAATACATCCCTTCAAATCCAATAGAGGGAGGAATTATACAATGAGAAGAGATCGCTCGAGAAGACCTAGAAGAAAAGTTTGTAACTTCTGCGTAGATCATATCGAAGAAATCGATTACAAAGATACGGCTAAACTCCGTCGTTTCACGACGGAACGAGGAAAAATTCTTCCTCGCCGTGTATCCGGTGTTTGCGCTAAACATCAGCGTAAACTCACAGTAGCTATTAAACGTGCACGTGCGATTGCATTGTTGCCGTACACAGCTGAATAATAACGAACAAAAGGCTGAGACTGCATGCAGTTTCAGCCTTTTCATTTTTCAAAACTTATTGTCTGTCTGAACGATACACCCGCCTTCAAGCTGCTTCCGGTTAATAATAAAACCGCCCCTTTACAGGAGCGGTCAAATACGTTATCCGTGGAATAATTCTTTGGGGACAACAATAGGATTAAACCCTGTCTGGATAGCCTTTCTAGGCACATAAACACTTAGAAACGAAGGGCAGACTTCCAGTTCAAGTGGAAAGTCGGGTCCCTTATCCCCGTCCATATTAGTCGATAGTTTCTCATCGTCTACAATGGAAATACGTGCTTTTTTTATCTGTGTCAGCGTCATATATTCCGAGTTTATGGGCAACCCCGCCAGCACTTCCGGGATAACCTTTAATACATCCAGGTAATTAAATTCCTTAAACACAGCCAACCAAATTGTACCGTCATCAACCTTAGCCTTAGGAGCTATGTTGTTAAAACTGCCGACGGAACTGGTAAGCATTGCCACTATAAGCGGCGATCTGCGCACTTCCGTTCCCTCATCCGACTCAATCTTAAAAAGTGATGTTCTGCGTGATTGCAAGGCCTTAAGCCCTGTAAGAAAGTAGGCCATGGGGCCGAGACGGGTTTTTTGTTCAATAGATACGCTTCCCACCGCTTCAGGCATTACACCTGCCGCAACGGTATTGACAAAATAACGCTCATTGACACGACCTATATCCACTTTTACCAGCTTGCAATCCCGTAACATGTCGATAGCATCTTCCGGCTGCAAGGGGATATTTAAAGCCCGTGCCAAATCGTTCACTGTCCCCAAGGGTACAAAGCCGAACTTGATTTCTTTTCCGGCCTGAGCCAAGCCGTTTACAGTTTCATTCAAAGTGCCGTCCCCACCCATGGAAAAAACGGCATCATAATTATTGTTAGACGCTTCTTTCGCCCAGTTGACGGCATCCCCGCTACGTCGTGTCTCACGCAGTTCCACTTCGTCGAACATCGTTTGCAACTGAGCGTACAAGTCGTCCTTATAATACTTTGCCTTTTCCCGCCCGGACGTAGGGTTTACAATCATCATACACCGGCTCACTGGTATACCCTCCTATCATTTCATCTGTCCTTATTATAACTATAATAAATTATTTAGTGAAGATAAAACGTTCCTGTGCTATAGTAGAAATGAATACATAACGAGGAGGCCTTACATCTATGTCATGGGGTTTTAATACTACAACACCTTTATATAACCGGCCTCGCCGCACTGTATACGGTCGCAAGGGCATGGTTTGCACCTCTCAAACCTTAGCGGCACACATCGGTCTGGATATGTTAAAAAAAGGCGGAAATGCCGTTGACTCTGCAGTAGCCGTTGCCATTGCGCTTACCGTTTTAG
>NZ_JAQCUN010000136.1:1119-3181 GCF_027685385.1 Megasphaera sp. AF13-6AC | reverse complement strand
TGTCCGCTGCAAAAGCTGCCGTTCCTACGGAAAGTGCGGCCGTTAAAACAGCTGCCATCCATACTTTTTTCATGAAAACTCCCCCTCATTAATAAAATGTATAGGCAGGCCGATACTTCGGCCGTGCACACAATATGAATACATCTTTACATGACGATAAATCGGTCAACCAGCCATGAAAGAATGTACAAAGCAATGACGGCTACAGGGTAAAAACCGTAGAAGAAGGATTTTCTTCCCCTCCCTTTTTCTCCGTTATAGAGCCACACGGGGATGGCTGCCAAGGCAATACACCATTCGCCGCCGCCATAAATATATTGAAACCACAAGCCGTACAAAATGACGATAACCGCTTGAACGACTCTTTTTTCATGAAATACGTATAATAAAAGCCCCAGGAGAATATAGAGAACGCCGTGAGAAATGACAAAAAAATTGGGAATACATAGTGCCAGGAAGGTCAATGCCTGAAGTACGGCGTGATTTATATCCGTATCGGCCAATATTCCTACAACGGCAAGGGGCATAATAGTCGCTACAGGAAGCAAAAAAACAAAGAGAGCATCCCGTATCTTGCTTCTTTCTTTTAAGGCCAATCCCTCATTCAGTCTATCCCAGCCGACCATGTACAGTACAGAGATAAACAGTGTACCGAAGGCGTTTCCCATGAGTGACAATTCATAACGATTGGGAAAGAGTTCCTGAACGGCAAAAGTCGCCGCCGTCATAAGAACGCTGCACAACAAAAGTCGCTTCAAATAAGCCTGCCGGCTACGAGTATGCACATACCCTTCCGCCGCGGCAAACAAAAACAAGGGCAATGCCGGCCTGCCTACGGCAATAAACCATTCTGGTACATCGACCATAGGTGCAAACAGCGTATGAAACAGTAAGCACACCGTAAGAGCCGCAGCCACATATTTTATTTGTGTTATGTTTAACGTCGGTATTCGCCTTTTACGGCGAATAGACGGTAAGACACCTTTCATTCCCGCCTTGCTCCTTAATGACATAATGTATACGGCTTTCATTCTAACATAAAACCGAGCCTTAGCATACAAAAACACCCCCACCCGGGAAAAAGAATGGTCGTTCATTTACATCTCCCATATATCTTGGAGTAAGGGTGTTTATTCGTAATATATAAACTTTTTATTTATACTTCAAGCCGATTTTAAAGGCCGGAGCTACGACGGGACCGATGGTTCGATACGTACGCGTGGCAATGTCGAAAACAAGGGGTTCCAACTTTTCATAGTCCACTACACCGTCTGTCAAAATCGCTTCATCCGCCTGGGCCGACACGACAGTCCCTATGAGGATTCCCGTTTCGGCATCATAGCTTTTACACGTACATTCCAAGGTATAGGGAAATTCTTCTATAATCGGTGCATTTACATGGTCACTCTTATGGACATGACAACCGACCTTGTCGATTTTATTAACCTTATGCCCCGTTTCAATTCCGAAATAATCGACAATTTCAACCGTCTTTTTCGTCCCGAAGGCAACCGTGAAGGCCCCGGTTTTCACTACATTTTCCGTCGTCTTGTGAGGTGCCAAAAAGAGAGTAATCTCACCGTAATCCGACTGAGAACCCCAAGCCGCATTCATAGCATTGGGAACGCCGTTCTCATCGTACGTACCGATAATAAATACCCCTTCAGGCATAATCGGGGCCTGTTTACCTGTAAGTTCCGTCTCCACAACAGACCTCCTATTCTACGCGATACACGCGACTGTCCTTGCGAGGAGCCGCTTCCGCTACGGGTCCGTCCGCATATCCCAAAGCACAGTGACCGATACCTTCCCATTCTCCGTCTATGCCCAAATCAAGCAACAGTTGTTTGTATTCAGGCATTTCAAACTCTTCCTTGGCCCGATGAATCCAAATGCTGCCAAGCCCTACGGCCTGAGCGGCATTCATCAAATTTCCCATGACCAGACTGCCGTCATACACATGAGTCGGCCAATCTTTTTTACCTAAGACAATCAGAATAACGGGAGCCCCGTAAAAAGGATCGAAATCATCCTGCCAACCGCCGATTTTCACATTGTCCTT
>NZ_JAQCUN010000136.1:0-1109 GCF_027685385.1 Megasphaera sp. AF13-6AC | reverse complement strand
ATAGCAATCTCGAAGGTAAAGTCCTGGTTGAGGCTCTTTGACGTAAATGTGACAGGCACGACAGCACTGTCGCCGTTTTCTTTTACAGACCCTATGTCCTTGAATGTCAAATCATCAATGCCCGAATCCTGTCTTACCTTTTCGGCAGCCGCTTTATCCTGTGCCGAAGGCAAGTCGCCTTCCAACTTCTTTCCTACGCTGCTGTAAATTTCACTGCTTACGATCGGTACGATTTGTCCCTTCATACCTTGGAACATAGCCGATGCCAACCCGTTCATAGGATTATCTTTAATCTCCGGCGACTCCATGGCTACGGCCACAAAATCATCATAACCGCTACCGACAATAGATTCTACATCTACATACTTTTTGAAGGTTGCGACATCATGCTTTGTATACGCTTCACGAGCTTGGTTCAAAGCATACCCCGGTGTCTTGGTAAAGTACATAAAATACCAGGCTGCAACCAAGACGAGAACAAGGATGACCCCGCCGAAAATCAGTTTTTTCTTATTCATACGTTTCTCCTTATGTGATAAAAATAATTACGCAGTAATTTATTATATCATCTCCCCTCCCGATTTTACAAAAGCGAAGTTCTTATAAAAGAACTCCGCTTTATCCATAATCTGTATTATTTCTTATCCTGTTGATGATTAGCCGCATAGGTATCGTTTTGAGCGATAACATCGAGGAATACCAAAGGCTTTTTCTTTTCATTGCGCAACGCATGTTTTTGTCCCGGGCGAGCAATGGTAATATCGCCGGAACGAACAACATATTCCTTACCGTTGCTGTCCGTAAAAATGCCTTCACCGTCCAAGATAATATACGCATCTTCATTAACGGCATGTGTATGAAGCCCTACGGACTCTCCCTTGTTCAATGTCATACGACCGATTTCCTTAATAGCTTGTTCTTGTGTGGCCGATGTACGGGCAAAGGCAAACTTGCCGTGCAAAGTACCGTTACCGCCTGCTACGTGTTCTTTGTCGAGCGTAAAAAGACTGTCTTTCGCATACACTTGCGGCAATGTCGATAAATCCGTGCTGTCCGCTGCAAAAGCTGCCGTTCCTACGGAAAGTGCGGCCGTTAAAACAGCTGCCATC
>NZ_JAQCUN010000135.1:582-3200 GCF_027685385.1 Megasphaera sp. AF13-6AC | reverse complement strand
TTGTTCAGTTTTCAAAGGTCACTCGCCGTTTGGCGACTCGTTTATCTTACCGCATTCACCTTTTCTTGTCAACCTCTTTTTATCTAAAAAAAGAAAAGCTCAAAAAAAGTATTTTCACGGTCATTGACGGGTCTCCCCAATCGGCTTTTAAAGCATATCATTCTGCTGTACCTATGTCAACGTTTCTCTTATACCTTAGTATCATTATTTGACATTGTGCTATGAGCTAATTTTATATTCTACCGTAAGTAGTAGACCTTGTATATATTATATACGATACATCGAAAATCTCTAATACGAGCAAAGAGGGAAGCCCGCAGGCTTCCCTCTTTACATTCTATATAAATTCCGTTAACGGAATCTTATTTACCGAAATAACGTGCCAACAATCCGTCAAATGCACGGCCATGACGAGCTTCGTCTTTAGCCATTTCATGAACCGTATCATGAATAGCATCGAGATTTAATTGTTTAGCCAACGTAGCTAATTCTTTCTTACCGGCACATGCACCCTGTTCGGCAGCAGCACGCATTTCCAAGTTCTTTTTCGTATCGTCTGTCAAAACTTCACCGAGAAGTTCCGCAAATTTTGCAGCATGTTCAGCTTCTTCAAATGCATAACGCTTGTAAGCTTCTGCAATTTCGGGATAACCCTGGCGATCGGCAACACGGCTCATAGCCAAGTACATACCAACTTCGGAGCATTCGCCGTTAAAGTTCATGCGAAGGCCTTCAACGATTCTTTCGTCAACGCCCTTTGCTACACCTACACGATGTTCGTCAGCATATTCTTTAGCACCTTCCGTCATTTCGGAAAACTTCGATGCCGGGGCACCGCACTGGGGACACTTTTCAGGAGCTGCCTGACCTTCGAATACATAACCGCAAATTCCGCAAACAAACTTTTTCATATTTCATTCCTCCGTTAATTGTTTTTGAAAATAATTTTTATTTACTATTAATAAGTAATAGTTATTTGTTATGTTTAGAGTATAGCAAACTGTAAATGAGAATGCAAGAGGTAAAATTACTTTTTTACAAATATTTTAATTTTATTTCGGATATAAAAAGAAGGACCCCGAGGGCCCTTCTCAAAGAATCCTTTATTTTACAACTGCCGCAGTAATAATTTTTGTAAATTCATCAGCTTTCAAACTGGCTCCGCCTACAAGGCCTCCGTCAATATCAAGCGATGAGGTAAGTTCTCCGACATTACCGCTTTTGACACTACCGCCGTAAAGAATTGAAATCTTGTCAGCCGTATTTATGTCATATAAAGCTTCCAGCTTCCGACGAATGAGGGCGCACACTTCCTGAGCCTGTTCAACCGTCGCCGTTTTCCCCGTACCGATTGCCCAAATAGGTTCGTAGGCGATGACAATATGCTCTACTTCCTCCTTGCTTATACCGGCAAGTCCCGCTGCTATTTGCCCTTCAATAAACCTCTGCATTTCTCCCTGCTCACGCTGTTGCAGGGTTTCTCCACAACACATAATAGGAATCAAGTCGTGAGCCAAGGCCGCCTTGACCTTCAAATTCACCGTTTCATCCGTTTCATTAAAGTATGTACGCCGTTCGGAGTGGCCGATAATTACGTATTCCACGCCGATATCGACCAACATGGACGGTGATACTTCTCCCGTGTAGGCCCCTGACTCTTCAAAATGCATATTTTGTGCTGCAATATGAACAGCCGTTCCCTGAGTCAATTGAACGGCTGTTTCCAAATAAGGAAATACAGGTGCGACAACGACTTCCGGCTTTACGCCCAATGCCACATCGGCAACCAGTTCAGTCAATACGGACTTCACTTGTGCCCCTGTATGATTCATTTTCCAATTCCCTGCTATGATCGTTTTTCTCATACTTATACTCCTGCCAGAATTCCTTATTCGCTTAATGATGCAATACCGGGCAATATCTTACCTTCCAAATATTCAAGGGAAGCACCGCCGCCTGTCGAAATGTGCGTAATCTTATCAGCCAGTCCGGCTTTGTTGACAGCTGCGACAGAATCACCGCCGCCGACAACCGAAACGGCTTTCGAATCGGCAACGGCTTGTGCTACCGCTTCCGTCCCCTTGGCAAAGTGTTCCATTTCAAATACACCCATAGGTCCGTTCCAAACGATGAGTTTCATGGGTTCAAGCTTATGAGCAAACAATTCCCGACTTTTTGTTCCTATATCCAAAATCATCCAATCAGCAGGAACGTCGGCTACATCAACTTCCTTATACGGTGCTTGGGCAGCAAATTCAGCCGCCACAACTACGTCGACGGGCAACAACAACTCCGTATTCTGTTTTTTAGCTTCTTCCATTAAGGTTGATGCCAGTTCAATTTTATCTGCTTCTACCAAGGATTTGCCGATACCGTACCCTTGTGCGGCCAAGAAAGTATTGGCCATCCCGCCGCCGATAATCATTAAATCCACCTTAGGTAAAAGACTGGAAATAACTTCAATCTTATCCGATACCTTAGCACCGCCGATAATAGCGGCAAAAGGATGTTCCGGATGTTCTACGGCACCACCGATAAAGCGGATTTCTTTTTCTAAAAGCAATCCTGCCGCCATAGGTAAAAATTCCGTAATACCGGCTACGGATGCATGTGCACGG
>NZ_JAQCUN010000135.1:0-572 GCF_027685385.1 Megasphaera sp. AF13-6AC | reverse complement strand
ATGCATGTGCACGGTGGGAACATCCGAAAGCATCGTTAATACCTACATCGGCTAACTGAGCCAACGCCTTGGAAAAGGCCGGATCGTTCTTTTCTTCTTCTTTATGATAGCGCAGGTTTTCCAAGAGAAGGACTTCGCCGGGTTTAAGGCTCTTTGCCATTTTTTCCGTTTCCGGGCCGACGCAGTCCGGAGCCATTTGCACAGTGCGACCCAACAGTTCACTCAAACGTGCAGCTACGGGACGAAGAGAAAATTCGGGCTTCGCTTCTCCCTTAGGTCTACCGAGATGGCTCGCCAAGATAACGGCACTATTGTGATCCAACAAATATTGAATTGTCGGCAAGGTTTTTACAATCCGCGTATCATCCGTAATCTGCTGTTTGTCATCAAGCGGGACATTAAAGTCGGCACGTACAAATACCTTTTTTCCGTCGAGAGACACATCTTTAATTGTTTTTTTCATAAATTCCTCCTGCAATACGGGCAAGATGACTTCTTAAAACGGCTTTTGTCCTGCCAAGAAGCGAACCATGTCGACTATGCGTCTTGCATAACCCCATTCATTGTCATAC
>NZ_JAQCUN010000134.1:1612-3242 GCF_027685385.1 Megasphaera sp. AF13-6AC | reverse complement strand
TTCATCACTGTCACTCCGTTTTCCGTACTGACGGGCAGTACTGAACTTACTGTACGATAATTGTCTCTTTTACCGCCTTATTATATAATAAGGAAAAATAATTTGTAAAATAGATGAATTCGATTGAATCAATTTGTTTTTCAGATACTTGGAGATGTTTATGAACACGGAAACACTGCGTACCTTTATTGCCGCCGCTCAAATTAAAAACTTTACCAAAACGGCGGAACACCTTTTCATTGCCCAATCAACGGTAACAAACCGAATTTTCGACTTGGAGAGTGAAATCGGCAAGCCCCTTTTTACACGCAAACATAAGCAGATTGAGCTGACCGAGGCGGGTCTGCAGTTTTTAGACTATGCGAAGCAACTCGTCGATTTGGAAACAACGGCTTTACAAACAGTCCGCTCTTCCCTTTCACCCGACGAACGCCTGCGTATCGGTACGACCAACACTATTTACGAGTGCCGCCTGCAACACGCTCTGCGAAAGTGGATGAAAGCCAAACCTCTAAGCACGATCTCTTGACGACCCGATCCGAATACGAAAAAATGACACCTGCCAACATCCCGCCCACGACGGGGCTGACAAGAGACGTAATCCATACATATCTCAAAGTCGGTACAAAGTATAAGGCCAGTTGCAAAAAAGACAGGACAAAGGCCGTCGCCACATACGGGCGAAAAATCCCGCCCGTAACCGGAACACGCCGCTGCAACTGCCCGTAACCGCCCTTTTTACCGAAGACGGCATGAGTCAAAAAGAGGCTTGCAACAAACAGTCCCGCCCAAAGACCGATCCCTTCCGAAGCATATAATGTCACACTGAGGCACCACAAAAGACAGATTAAATTGTGTAAAACGACAGCCCGCACCGATACGCTCCCCTTTCGGTACGCATAGACCCCGCCTGCACCGATGACGATGAGAGCAAACAAATGAAAGGTCGTAACCGCTTCAAAGGCATGGAACATACTCATCTCTCCTTTTCTTACATACTACCATGAAGGGAAGGTACAAGCCAAACAAAAAAGGCGTTTCTGCCGAAACGCCTTCGAGTGATAATGCGGTTCTTATAAATCGGAAAAATCCAAGGTAGCAAAGAGGTCGTCAACCGTTTCGGCACGACGAATTTGCGTAACACTATGGTCCTTGTGCATGAGCAATTCTGCCGAACGAAGTTTACCGTTGTAGTTAAAGCCCATAGAATGCCCGTGAGCACCCGTGTCATGGATGACGAGAATATCGCCGTCCTTAATCTCGGGCAGGCGGCGATCGACAGCGAATTTATCGCAGTTTTCGCAAAGGGATCCCGTTACGTCATATACGTGATCGGCCGGTGCCTCTTCTTTTCCCAGAACGGTCAGGTGGTGATAGGCTCCGTACATGCCGGGACGCATGAGATTTGCCATGGAAGCATCCGTACCGATGTAATGTTTCCAAATATCCTTATGGTGAATTGCCGTTGTTACCAAATAGCCGTAAGGGCCCGTAATGGCACGTCCGCATTCAAAGGAGAGGCGAATATCATCCAATCCGTTAGGAACCATAATCTTTTCAAACTGATCCTTAATGCCGGCACTCAATACATCATAGTCGACAAAACTTTCTTCCGGGCGATAGGGTAAGC
>NZ_JAQCUN010000134.1:350-1602 GCF_027685385.1 Megasphaera sp. AF13-6AC | reverse complement strand
TGTTCCGGTTACGGGCGGGATTTTTCGCCCGTATGTGGCGACGGCCTTTGTCCTGTCTTTTTTGCAACTGGCCTTATACTTTGTACCGACTTTGAGATATGTATGGATTACGTCTCTTGTCAGCCCCGTCGTGGGCGGGATGTTGGCAGGTGTCATTTTTTCGTATTCGGATCGGGTCGTCAAGAGCAGACAGAAGAGCTGAAAAGCACTTTCTTCTATACCGTAAAAACGCCTGTATAACGGCCGTTGTCATTGACAGAAGACCCTGATTATTGGTACAATACAACATGTATTTTCTATCATTCATACTGTGAGGAGATGCGACATGAGAATGAGATTTCGAAAGATAAATTTACCTACCTTCTATTGTCGTGCCTGCAGTGTATCTTAGCACTATAATCCCGCCGAAGGCGTATGCCTTCTGCCGGGATTTATTTATTTTCTACAGGAGGAAGTTATGAAAAAAATTGGCTTATTGATGGGGAGCGATTCGGATTTGCCCGTTATGCAAAAAGCATTGGATATTTTTAAGGAATTCGGCGTTCCTTATGAAGCCGTATTGGCTTCGGCACATCGTACGCCTGCAGCTGTTAAAGAATTTGCAGAAACGGCGGAAGAACGCGGTATAGGGTGTCTCATTGCCGGTGCGGGAATGGCGGCTCATTTAGCCGGTGTTGTCGCGTCCTTTACGACGCTGCCCGTCATCGGAGTTCCTCTTGAAGGCGGCAGCATGCGCGGTATGGATGCCCTTTTGTCGACAGTACAAATGCCGTCGGGCATGCCCGTAGCGACAGTAGCCGTAAACGGGGCGAAGAATGCAGCCCTCTTGGCTATTCAAATCCTGGCGGTAGGCGATGCCCAACTGGCAGGTAAATATAAGGCCTATCGTGCGGATATGACGGCTCAGGTAGAAGCGAAGAACGTAAATTTACAAAAGCAACTCAATCAGGCGTAGAATCAATCAGGAGGAACTATGCAATACGATTTGGTATGGGATAAACTTCATGAAGAATGCGGTGTTTTCGGCATTTACGATAAAGAAGCGGACATTCCCCGTTATGTATACTGGGGGCTTTTTGCCTTACAGCATCGCGGACAGGAAAGCGGCGGTATTGCTCTGACGGACGGCACGGATATTCATAATCATCGCGGCATGGGCTTAATCAGCTCGGTCTTTGAAAAGGAATTGCCTGCCAATGAAGGCGGTCCCATCGGCATCGGTCACGTGCGCTATTCGACAACGGGCTCCAAC
>NZ_JAQCUN010000134.1:0-340 GCF_027685385.1 Megasphaera sp. AF13-6AC | reverse complement strand
GCGGTATGGATGCCCTTTTGTCGACAGTACAAATGCCGTCGGGCATGCCCGTAGCGACAGTAGCCGTAAACGGGGCGAAGAATGCAGCCCTCTTGGCTATTCAAATCCTGGCGGTAGGCGATGCCCAACTGGCAGGTAAATATAAGGCCTATCGTGCGGATATGACGGCTCAGGTAGAAGCGAAGAACGTAAATTTACAAAAGCAACTCAATCAGGCGTAGAATCAATCAGGAGGAACTATGCAATACGATTTGGTATGGGATAAACTTCATGAAGAATGCGGTGTTTTCGGCATTTACGATAAAGAAGCGGACATTCCCCGTTATGTATACTGGGGGCT
>NZ_JAQCUN010000133.1:0-3376 GCF_027685385.1 Megasphaera sp. AF13-6AC | reverse complement strand
GTATTCTTCTGCTATACGGGTACAGGTGCGTAAGAAAAAGCTGCGGAAAGCTTTGCCGTTTTCATTATCTGTGCAGCGCATAGTGCCGGCAAAAGATAATTCGGAAGGAATAATGTTGGCTTTAGAGCCGGCATTAACACAGCCGACAGAATAAGTCAGGCTCTGTTCGGGGGCGACGGCACGCATACGATATGCACGCAATTCATTTTGAATAGAGATGAAAGCTTCAATCGGGCTTTTAGCCATGTCGGGACGAGAGCCGTGTCCACCGTAGCCGTGTAAGGTGACGTTGAAGAAAAAGGCACCGGCCATAGCCGTATCGTAAACAATGCCGACCTTGCCGGCAGGAAGACGCCACATAACATGTGTGGTATAGCCCATGTCGACATGAATATTATGATCATGAAGATAACGAAGAATTTGAGAAACCCCGCGTTCCCCGATTTCTTCAGCCTGCTCAAAGACAAAGAGCACTTTTCCTGCCCAAGCATCTTTGTGTTCCGATAAAATTTTGGCTTCCGTCAGAGCCATGGCCATGTGGCCGTCGTGGCCGCAGGCATGCATGACGCCGTCGGTTTTGGATAAGACTGCTTTTTTTGTAGATAAATTATTTTCTTTTTCCTGAATGGCTAAGGCATCGATGTCGGCGCGAACAAGAGCCGTCCAACCGGGCTTGCCGCTGTCTACAGTAGCAATAATCCCGCCTTGAGGGACTCGGACGGTAGGAATGTTCCACTCGTGCAACCGGGATTCAATATAGTCCATCGTGGTGAATTCGTTATGTGAAAGTTCGGGATATTCATGAAAATGGCGCCGTAAAGAAACGATTAAATCCCGTTCCTTATGAGCGAGTTCTTTAATAGGAATCATAGTGAAAAACCTCCGATATAGATATCTGTACAGCCGATGGCCGCATGGCTTTATGATACGCTTCTTTACTGTCAGTGGCAAGATAAGGACTATACTATCATACCGACGGAACGGAAGAATGCTTCATAGGCGGCCGCCTTTTTTTCCAAACTCAACGGGTAGGCGCGAGAAGTAGAAGGAAGACGGGTTAAGCTTACTTCTAGACCCGAACAGTAAAAGGTGACTGTCTCGCCGGTTTTCGGTACGGGCGGAGCATCTTTAATGAGTGACAAAAGAATTTCCGTAGCCTTTCCTCCTGTCGTAATAATATGGTGACAAAGGGGGATTTGGGACAGAAGTTCTTCCAGGTCCACTGTTTCAACGACTTTCAAGAATTTATCGGATGCATTGCCCTTTTCACGAATAGCCCTGACAACGGAAGGGCATGAGGCGATACCCTTAGCTGATAAAAAAGATTTTATTTTTTCAGCGTCAAAGGCCTTCTCCCCTTCTTTGCGAAAATAGTCTTTATCATTAAAGAAGATAAGGCCGTATACACGCCACATATCGTTATTGAAGTTCGGATAGTGAAAGTCCATGGCCCTCTTTTCTTGAGCCGGAGGGAAGCTGCCCATCATGATTACCCTTGCTTGTGGCGGTAAAAAGGGCGGAAAAGGACGAAGTTCTACTGTTTCAGACATAGCGGAGACCTCCTTGGTTATAACCTTTGTATGTGCTGACTCGACGCTCCGAATAAGGATAACCGAGCTACGGCATTGTTTAAGTGTATATTAATTGTAATACTTTGCATATCAACTGAGAGGACAGGAGTGGATATGATGAAATTTCGGAATTGGCGAAAAAAAGTAACATCCATCTTGGGAGCCGTATGTGTGTGCATAAGTCTGGGCAGCACAGCTTTAGCCGTCGACTTTAAAATTGAAGCCCAAACCGGCGGTATCTTGTACGGCCTGTATCCCCAAATAGGTGCTTCTTCAGTTATAAATGCCTATTGGGATGCAACCGGTGTTTATGCTGTAACGGACGGAGAATATGCGTACTTGGGAGCTATTTTATTTGTATACGCACCGGGACAAGTGGAAGAGTCACGCCCTATAACGGTAAAATTCAAAACCTATACGGATCAACAGGGACAACGCTACCTTAATCTCATCAGTGCTACAGACGATGCGGGACATGATGAGGCATCTTATCTTTTGGAACATGACGGAGGCCTACTGGTATCCTTGTATACGCATATTGCAAAACAGACGGGAATGGCGGCTTATTTATAATAAATTCATATAAAGAAAAACGAAGGCTCGGGGCCTTCGTTTTTTCTTTATACTATGACTTACTCAGGCTATCGCATAATTTCTTCCAGAGGACTGTAGCCGCTTTTGACGGCATGAGGCGCGTAGCTTTCGTAAATGCGACAAGCGTCGACACAGCGATTGCAACGAATGCATTTAAAGCGATCGAAGGCGGGTAAAACTCGCCCCGTCTCTTTATCCGTCTTCATTTCCAGTGCACCGACGGGACAGAGTGCGACGCAACAGCCGCAGCTGACGCAACGCGTTTCGTCTTTATAGTAATCAGGTATAACTTGCCACATACAAAAACCCCCTTTAAATTCGTGGGCAGTAAATCTGGTTTCATTTATTATAATACAATGAAGAAGTCGAAAAAAATGTGAGATTTACAACGAAAGTAATTTTTTTGATTGGTGAAACCGGGGAGGTTGCGTAAAAGTGACAATACTACCCAATTTGTGACATCTCATGTATAATATATGTGATTTCGACGATTTTGTTTATGCTTATAACGTATAAGGTAATTAGAAGGTTCAGGAGTGATATAATGAAAAAAATGACCGCCCTTTTGGGACTGGCCGTGGCTTGCCTTTGCAGCACGGCTTTTGCAGCCGATTTCTCCAATCTCGTAATCGTGCATACGAATGATTCGCATGGGTACGACCGTAGAGCCGAAGGCATTAACGGCATGGCAACCGTCTCGGCATTGAAGAAAGATTTCCAACAACAAGGTAAGAATGTCATTCTTCTTGATGCAGGCGATGCTATTCAGGATAATAACCTGGTCAACCTTAGTGAAGGCAAGACGGCTATTCAGTTTATGAATGCCGCAAAATACGACGCCATGGCTCTGGGGAATCATGAATTTGATTATGGTGCCGATGTAACGCAAAAACGCATTAAAGAAGCAAAATTTCCCGTCATGTCTGCCAATATTTATGTAGATGCAACAGGCAAGCCTTTTGCTCCCAAGACCCGGACAATCTTAAAACGCGGTGATATTAAAATCGGCGTATTCGGATTGACGACACCGTCGACGGTTACGACATCGAACCCTTTGAGTGTACGCGGACTGACCTTCCTTTCGCAAGAAGACTTGTATAAGGCGGCGCAAAGAGAAGTGGATGCCTTGAAAAAAGACGGTGTCGACTTGGTTGTAGCCGTAGGTCATTTGGGTAGCAAACCCGATGTGGCCGGCGACCGTTCGGACGATG
>NZ_JAQCUN010000132.1:3114-3387 GCF_027685385.1 Megasphaera sp. AF13-6AC | reverse complement strand
CGCTCATAACCCGTATCGGAATCTTCTTTATTATAATACATCATATTGAAATAAACAGGGCTGTTCGTTCATATTTTTAATAATTTCTTCCGGTCTTCCTTGAAAAACACGGAATTTCATGCGGTTGAGTAATTCTTCTTGGCTATGTCGTTCCGAATCGGCATAGAACGCCCTGAAAAGTTTCATTTAAAAAGAAGGATTTTTTTACTCTACGACGAATTATAACAATAACGTATTTCTTAGGAGGCGATTAATGTATGAAAGAATATGCAA
>NZ_JAQCUN010000132.1:0-3104 GCF_027685385.1 Megasphaera sp. AF13-6AC | reverse complement strand
AAAAGAAGGATTTTTTTACTCTACGACGAATTATAACAATAACGTATTTCTTAGGAGGCGATTAATGTATGAAAGAATATGCAAGCGATAAAATTCGTAACGTAGCTGTACTTTCACATGACGGAGCCGGCAAAACGGCCGTTGTAGAATCATTACTCCTTGCCGGCGGCGCCGTATCGGCCGTAGGGACAGGCAAAGATAATAAGCACATTATGGACTTCGAACCTGAAGAAATTAAGCGGAATGTAACTATTCAACTCGGCATCGCTCCGTGTGAATGGGACGGATATAAGCTCAATTTCCTCGACACGCCCGGCTACTCCGAGTTCTGCGGAGAAGTGCGTGCCGCCTTACGGGCCTGTGACGGCATTTTACTTGTCGTATCGGCTGAAGAAGGCATTGAGATGGATACTGAACGTGCGTGGGACTATGGCGTAGAATTACAACTTCCGCGTATGATTTATGTTAATAAAATGGATACGGAACATGCCGACTTCTTCGGAACGTTGGAAAAAATGCGTTCCCTTTTCGGCAAATCCATTATGCCCTTACAAATACCTATAGGCGAAGGGCATGATTTTCGCGGCATTATCGACGTTTGCAAAATGATAGCTTGGGAATGGAGCGGTGCGGAGGTTAAGGAAATCAAAGTACCGCCTCAATATATGGCAAAGGCACGTGAAGTGCGTGAAATGTGCATGGAAGCGGCGGCCGAAGGTGATGACACCTTATTGGAAAAATATTTGAACGGCGAAGAACTGACACTGGACGAGCTGCGTTTCGGCTTACGTCAAGGTATGCTGACCGGTCGCGTTTGCCCGGTCATGTGCGGCAGCGCCACAACCCACATGGGTACGACAGAACTGCTGAATCGTCTGGTTCGCTATATGCCCGATGCTTCTCAAAAAGTAGTTATGGGCACTAATACAGCGGATAATGAACCGGTCATGGTTTATCCCAGCAAGCCTTTTACCGGCTTTATTTTTAAAACATCCGTCGACCCGTTCTCCGGAAAATTAAGCTATATTCGAATTTTCTCGGGAGAATTAAAAGAGGGCGACCGCATTATCAATGTAAATCAGCAAAAAGAGGAAAAAATCGGCAAAGTCTTTACTCTGGTAGGAAAGGAACAGATTCCTGTAGATAAGGCTACGGCCGGTGATATTGTCGTCTTGCCGAAGTTGGGCGATGCCAAAACAGGTGATACGTTGGCCACCTCGGCCTTCCCCATTGTGTACGAACCCGTTCGCTTCCCCACACCGCTTCATACGGTAGCCTTAATTCCTGCAAAAAAAGGCGAAGAAGAAAAACTGACGGCTGCTCTCTTGCGCATCAGCGAAGAGGATCCTACCTGCCGCATGGAAAAGGACTCTGAAGGACATCAGGTTATCTTACATTGTATGGGTGACGTTCATTTGGAACACATTCTTACAAAAATAGAGCGTAAATACGGAATCAAAGCTCTGCAAGAAAAGCTGTACATTCCTTATAGAGAAACAATTCGCGGCTCCGTAACGGCTGAAGGGAAACATAAAAAGCAAAGTGGCGGCCATGGCCAGTTCGGACATGTATTTTTACAAATTGAGCCGTCCGACAACGGTGAATCTTTTGAGTTCGTCGATGCCGTATTCGGCGGTGCTGTACCGCGACAATATATTCCGGCCGTTGAAAAGGGTGTACGCGAGACCTTGGACAAAGGGTTATTAGCCGGCTATCCTATGATTAACATCAAAGTAACCTTAAAGGACGGGTCCTACCATCCTGTCGATTCTTCCGAAATGGCCTTCAAAACAGCTGCCGCCCTGGCCTTGAAAAAGGGTGTGCCTGATGCAAAGCCCGTCATTCTTGAACCGATATACAATGTAGACGTCGTCATACCCGAAGAATTTATGGGCGATGTCATGGGTGACTTCAGTAGTCGTCGAGGGCGAATCCTCGGTATGGAACATCATCGCAATCGTAGCGGCATCATAGTCGTCAAGGCTCAAGTCCCCTTAGCCGAAATGACCGGTTACGTTACAACCTTGCGGTCCATGACCCAAGGCAAGGGCACGTTCAACATGGAATTTTATGCTTACGAAGAAGCTCCTCAAAAAGTAATCGATTCGGTCATTGCCGAAAAGGCCGCTCAAAAACAGGAATAGACCATAAGCACCTCTGCCATTGCATAAGTGGCGGGGGTGCTATTCTTTTTTCATATATCTTTTAACCGATTATCGCATTGTTTACCTTGTTCTTTTTATCACAAGAAATTATAATTAAAAATAAGAGTACTTATGAACAAATATAATAACAACTTATATGAAAGGTTTGGTGATTACAATGTCTCAATGGACAGATATGTACAAAGAAAAGACTGTCAGTGCCGCAGAGGCCGTTAAAATTGTAAAAGACCATGATTGGGTCGACTACGGCATGGCTACGTCACAACCGATTGTTCTCGATAAAGCCTTGGCAGCCCGCAAGGATGAATTAAAGGATATTAAAGTCCGTATGGCCTTTTCTCTCTCTCCGCGACATATTATAGATGAAGACCCGGAACGAAAAACATTTACGGCCATGAACTGGCATATGAGCGGATACGACCGCAAACTTTGTGCTCAGGGACTCAGCAACTTCATTCCCATGATGTACCGTAACAAACCGTCTATTTATAGAGATATTCTGGATGTGGATGTAGCGATGATTACGGTGAGCCCCATGGATAAACACGGATTCTTCACCTTCGGATCCACGGTCTCCGCAACGGCTGAAATTTGTAAAAAGGCGAAAAAAGTAATCCTTGAAGTTAACGAAGCGGCACCTCGCGTTCTCGGCGGCTCCGACGAATGCATTCATATTTCCGATGTCGACCTGGTCGTCGAAGCCGGTTCTATCCCCATGCCTATCATTCCTTTCAAAGACGGTAACGACACGGATAAGACGATTGCCAAAATGATTCTGAAAGAAATTCCCGACGGAGCTACTTTACAGTTAGGCGTTGGCGGTCTTCCCAACGCGGTAGGCGCCATGATTGCCGACTCGGACTTAAAAGACTTGGGTATGCACACGGAAATGCTCGTCGACGCATTCTTACTCATGTATAAAAAAGGCCGTCTGACCAA
>NZ_JAQCUN010000131.1:1059-3389 GCF_027685385.1 Megasphaera sp. AF13-6AC | reverse complement strand
CTTCACTAATAGAAAAGTTGCCTACACGCATTCGCAAGAGCCCGGTCATGACGGCCTGTGTCCCCAATCTTTCGCCTATATCACGAATGAGCGAGCGAATATACGTCCCCTTGGAACAGTCTACATCTATAACGGCTCGATACCCGTCATAGGCCAGAAGTTTTACGGCATCAATGTGAATGTCCCTGTCAGGCAACTCGAATTCCTTGTTTTGCCGTGCCAATTTATAAGCCTTAACCCCGTTAATGCTAATGGCTGAATACTTGGAGGGTCGCTGTTTTCCCGCACCGACGAATTCTTTCAGTACGGCCTCCAATTCTTCTTTTACAGGCCGCGGGGCATCACTTTGTGAGACTACCGTTCCCGTATAGTCTTCCGTATCCGTCGTAAAACCGAATACGAACTCGGCACGATAGGTCTTGTCATCATCACCGCTGTACTCGATAAGGCGCGTCGCCTGACCGAGAAAAACGGGCAAAACGCCGGCAGCCAAGGGATCCAAGGTGCCGGCGTGACCGACCTTTTTCATACCGAAAATACGTCGCACCCGTCCTACCACATCGTGGCTGGACATGGCGGACGGTTTCAGAACATTAACGATTCCGTGTATCATAAAACCTTCCGTATTTCTTCAATTAAGGAGGATTTTGTTTCATCCAACGACTTGTTGACAGTACAACCGGCGGCACGAATGTGCCCGCCGCCGCCGAATACGGCAGCTACGGCATTGACATCTACATCCTTGGAGCGCAGGCTGACACGAGTCTGTGCTTCTGTGACAGCCTTTACCGTAAAGGCCACATCAACGCCCTTAATACGGCGAGCATAATCAATGTAGCCGCCCGTGTGTTCGCCCGTATATTTCAAGACATCCTCCGTAAAGGATATTCCGGCAATGCGACCGCCTTCAAAGAGTTCTATTTGCTGTAACACTTGTGACAGCGCCCTTGTCTTTACCAGTGTCGTTTCTTCCAAGTGTTCGGAAATTCGATTGGGATGAGCCCCCGCATCAACCAAAGCGGCGGCACAACGCAAGGTATGCCCTGTCGTATTACTGAACTTAAAGAAACCGCAGTCCGTAGCAATAGCCATATACAAGGCATCAGCCATAGACGGCGTAATGTCTTCTTGCCACTTCAAAAAAAGATCCGTCAGGATTTCTCCCGTTGCGGCATAGTCTGTAAGTATGTATTCGCAGTCGGCAAAATGAGCATTGGATACGTGGTGGTCAATATTGACTACAAAATCCCCCAAGAGCTTTTCCGTCTCACCGGTCCGACTCGGATCCGTCGCATCGAGAACAACTCCGATTCGTCCCACTTCAGCTTTTACATCCAAAGGGCGCAAAATATGTTGACATTCTTCAATGAAAAAGAATTTGTCGTCAATACTGTCATCAATAACGGTAACGACCTTTTTTCCCTTGCCTTTCAGCCAGAGGGACAAGGCCGCCAAGGACCCCAGCGCATCACCGTCGGGACTGACATGTGCGGTTAAAAGAAAGGAATCGTGTCGCTCAAAAAGAGCCCGCAATTCTTCGGGAGTACCATTCATAATCTAATCCTTCTTCTCAATGTCATGTAAAATCGATTCGATTTTCATGCCGTATTCGAGTGATTCATCTTCTTTAAATTCAATCTGCGGTGAATAGCGGATACCCAATCGTTTACCCACTTCCGAGCGGATATACCCTTGCGCCTTGCTTAAGGCGGCAAGGGTATTTTTCTTTTCTTCATCCGATCCGAAGAGGCTCACGTATACAGTCGCTTCCCGCAAGTCACCCGTAATCCGGGCATCCGTAACGGTCACAAAACCGAGACGGGGATCCTTTAATTCCTGCAGGATGATACGAGACACTTCCTGCTTAATAAATTCCTGTATTTTACGTACTCGTAATTCTCCCATAAGATCCTCACTTTATATTAAGCCTTATTTAGGTACTACTTCTACCATTTCAAAAGCTTCCACTTCGTCGCCTTCTTTTATATCACGGTAGCCGTCAATGGTAATACCGCATTCATAACCTTCAGCCACTTCTTTGACATCGTCTTTGAAGCGGCGTAACCCGTCCAAGTCGCCTTCATGAACGACAATGCCGTTACGGATGAGGCGAACCTTTGACGTACTTGTAATCTTGCCTTCCTTAACGTACGAACCGGCAACGATAACCTTCGGCGTCGTAATAACCTTGCGTACTTCCGCACGACCGATAATATTTTCTTCGTACTTCTTGTCGAGCATGCCTTTAATAGCCGCTTCTACGTCGTTAATCGCATCATAAATGACGCGGTACGTACGCAAGTCGACGCTTTCCTTTTCCGCCGCTTTGC
>NZ_JAQCUN010000131.1:0-1049 GCF_027685385.1 Megasphaera sp. AF13-6AC | reverse complement strand
TCGACGCTTTCCTTTTCCGCCGCTTTGCGAGCCGCCGTATCGGGACGTACATTAAAGCCGATAACCAAGGCATTGGAGGCCGACGCCAACATAATATCCGATTCCGTAATAGCCCCTACGCCGGCATGAACGATGGCAATACGCACTTCATCGCTCTTAATTGCCAAAAGGGATTGACTGAGAGCTTCGACAGAACCTTGTACGTCGCCTTTGACAATAAGCGACAGTTCCTTCAGCTCACCTTGCTGAATCTGGCTGAACAGATCATCCAAGGTAACCTTCGATTTAACGCTCAATTCGGACGAGCGTTTCTTTTCCAAACGTTTTTCCGCTACGGAACGAGCCGTCTTTTCATCCGTTGCATTAAGGATATCGCCGGCTTCAGGTACATCATTCAACCCGAGAATTTCTACAGGCAAGGACGGTTCCGCTTTTTTAACTCGTTCGCCTCGTTCATTATTCATGGCACGCACCTTACCGTACGTGTTGCCTACGAGGATGGAATCGCCGACACGCAAGGTGCCTTTTTGTACGAGGACGGACGCAACCGTGCCGCGACCCTTGTCGAGGCGAGCTTCAATAACAACGCCTTCGGCCGGACGGTCGGGGTTAGCTTTAAAGTCCGATACTTCCGCAAGGACTACTTCCGCAAGGACGAGGATATTTTCCAACAGGTCGTCGAGACCTTGTTTCGTGTGAGCCGAAACGGGAACCATAATGGTATCGCCGCCCCAATCTTCACTGATGAGACCGTATTCCGTCAACTGTTGCATAACGTTACTCGGATTAGCCCCTTCTTTATCAATTTTATTGATAGCCACGATGACGGGAACATTCGCCGATTTAGCGTGGTTAATGGATTCAATGGTCTGAGGCATAACGCCGTCATCAGCCGCTACTACGAGGACGGCAATATCCGTAACCTGGGCACCGCGAGCACGCATGGACGTAAACGCTTCGTGGCCGGGCGTATCCATGAAGGTAATCTTTTTGCCTTCATAACGTACCTGATAAGCCCCGATATGCTGCGTAATACCGCCGGCTTCATG
>NZ_JAQCUN010000130.1:0-3399 GCF_027685385.1 Megasphaera sp. AF13-6AC | reverse complement strand
TGTCGACATAATAGTATCCGTTATAATTTTTTACGACTCTCCCGATGGGCATGCTTATAGTTCCTCTTCCTGGACAAGGGCGTTATTAATATAGACCTTAACCCGTGTTCGACCCGTACCGCTTACGTTCTTTTCAACTCTGTCACCGCCGGACTGCATACGATCATATACCGTTCGAGATCCGTTGTTATCCTCTACGACGATTTGCACACGTTGATTGGAAGCACCGCCGGGAATACTGATATTTACCGTACCCGTATGTGTCGATGCTGACGAAGAAGAGGAAGAAGAAGCGTATTCAATGGTTAAGTCGACAGAGTTACCGCTTCCCGGAGTCTGAGCCGTTACTTTGGCCATAGCGTTCGACTTATTAGGATCGATACCGTTAATCGTGCCGATAGAATACCCTGCATTTTGGAGGGTAGTAATAGCCGTGTCCAAGGACTGACCGATAGTACTGGGGGCATCTTTTGCCTTCTTACCGTCATTCTTGCTGACTACGACATCTACCTTGGCCCCCTTAGAAGCTTTTTCAGGAGATGACGGCGATTGGCTGATAATCTTTCCGTCCGCATACTCGTCACTGGGAGCATAAGTGACACTGCCTATAGACAGATGAATTTCCCTCAGCTTTTTATCCGCCTCGGCCACGGAAAGACCGCGCAAATCGGGTATTAATACTTCAGCTCCGTCATTGCCTTTGCTGACCGTTAAATAAATAGTTCGGTTTGCCTTGACGACAGATCCGCCCGAGGGAGTCTGAGCAATAACTTCACCTATAGGCACGTCTTCACTTGACACTTCTTTAACCGAAACGGAAAGATGCTTCTTCTCCAATTGAGCTCTGGCTATTTCCACCTGCTTTCCCGTCACGTCGGGAACCGTAATATTTTCGGTACTCCAGAAGTTACCGAATGAAAAGAAGGCCCATAAAAAAGCTATGAGAAATATACCGACCATACTTAAGACAATCGTTTTCTTAGAATGATTGCTGATTTTATCGACAAATCTCATGAAGAGATTTGTCTTCTTTTCCGGTTTCTTTTCATACCGTCTGACTGCTTGTAACTGTTGAGTATTAAAGGTATTTTTTAAGGGTAACGCCCCTTTGCTGGTCGTTACGAACCCTTGAGCCATACGAAGTTCCGACATCATTTCGCCGATTGTTTGAAAACGATCGTCCGGATCCTTGGCCAAGGCCTTTAAGATGCAGTCCTCCACCAATTTAGGTATGCGTCGGTTATGGACCGTAGGCCGCTTCACATCGTCTTGTACATGTTGTAAAGCAATTCCCAGGGCCGTTTCTCCCTCGAAGGGCAGGACCCCTGTCATCATTTCGTACATGACAACGCCTAAGGAATAAATATCCGTCCGTTCGTCTATCTGTTCACCTGCCGCCTGTTCGGGCGAAAAGTAATGGACTGAACCGACAACGGAATCATCGTTTAAATTATCTGAATTGGAATTGACGGCACGAGCGATCCCGAAATCGGCTACCTTAATGCGCCCGTCTTCCGTAACCAGTATATTGTGCGGTTTAATATCACAGTGAACAATTCCGTTGGCATGGGCATGTGTAAGAGCATCGCCGATGTCAAAGGTTATTTGAATGGCCGTGCGAGTTTGCAGATGGCCGTGTTTGTCAATATAGTCTTTTAATGTCTCACCGCGTACGAATTCCATAACCAGATAATGAACTCCCTGATCAAATCCTACATCGTACATATTGACAATATTAGGGTGAGACAGTTTGGCCGCAGCCTGTGCTTCCTGGTGGAAGCGAACAACAAAATCTCTGTCCTTACTGTACTTACTATCCAATATTTTTACGGCTACAATACGGTCCAGAAGAATATCTCTGGCCTTATACACGGAGGCCATCCCTCCGGTACCGACTTTTTCCAGAATTTTATATCTATTATCTAAAATATGACCAATCATATGAGAATTCCACCACTTTCACGTAATCTAAACCGGCCGATGTCTATACGGTCTTTAAGACAACCGTAGCATTATCCGGCGCCCCTTCATCGTAAATGCGGGAAAACAGATCTTTTACCGTTTGCCGCTCTGTTTTTTCCGAGTGAGAGAGATAAGATGCGATTTCCTCTTCAGACAGGGCTGCCGACAATCCGTCGGAGCAAAGAAGAATACGGTCTCCTTTTATAACGGTAAATGAGCCGCTATCTATTTCAAGCTGCTTTTCCACACCTACGGCTCGTGTCAAAACATGGCGCTGCGGATGTTTTTCCGCTTCATCCGTAGTTATACTGTGGTCTTCTATGAGTTCGTGTATAACCGTATGGTCTGTCGTAATTTGTTTCAACATACCCTTACGGTATAAGTAAATTCGACTGTCTCCGACATGTGCCCAATAGGCGGTTGAATCAACGAGACTAAGGAGTGATAAGGTTGTCCCCATACCTTCCAGAGAAGGATCGATGATGATTTTACTGATAATACAGTCATTGGCGTAAGCAATGGCCTTGGTCAGCTGCTCAGTAGATGCATGCGTATAGTTGGAGAAATAATAGGCAACGGACTTTACTGCTGTTCTGCTGGCAATTTCCCCGCCTACATAGCCTCCCATTCCGTCGGCAACGACCATAACCGTGCCGTCTTCACTTACATAAAAAGAATCTTCATTTAAACTTCGCACCAAGCCGATTCGGGACTCTCCGTAAATACCCAATATTTCACTTCCTTTCTACCGTCAGACAAATTATATTATCAACTGTTGCGCTTAATGCGCAATTGTCCGCATGCGGCCTGTATATTACTGCCCATTTCACGGCGTAACGTAGCATTTACACCCTTACGTTTTAAATAGGTGAGAAACCGTTCAGATTCCGTTGCTGACGGTCTGTATAAACCGACGTCGTAATTATCGTTAATGGGAATTAAGTTAAGCAACACATTTTTATGTGAAAACAGTTGTGCCAATTGAGAAGCACAAGCATCGGAAATATTCACGTCTTTAATTAAAATATATTCGAAGGTAACCTTGCGGCCTGTTTTTTCGAAATACGTTTGAGCAGCCTGTACTACGGAATCGAAATCAAAATGTTCGGCTATGGGCATGATTTTCTTGCGAATCCGGTCGTTAGGCGCATGTAGAGACACGGCCAAATTTAAAGGAATTCCTTCCTCCGCCAGCCGATATACAGCCGGCACGATTCCCGATGTAGACAGCGTTATATTCCTATATCCCAGATACAAGGTGTCTTTTTCATGAATAAGTCGGATAAAGGCTAAGACGTTATCGTAATTTAACAAGGGTTCGCCGGTTCCCATTAAAACGACGGAATGAAGTTCAGATGTAACATATTTACGAAAAGCCATGAGTTGAGCCGTCATTTCACCGATAGTCAAATTACGCACGAAACCGTTTTTTGCCGA
>NZ_JAQCUN010000013.1:1579-21146 GCF_027685385.1 Megasphaera sp. AF13-6AC | reverse complement strand
CAAAGAGCTGTTGAAATACGTCGTACGACGATTTTCCGCCCCTTCTTTATAGCCGAACCACTGAGCTTTATTATCCCAGAAAAGCTTATACCAGTGGTACTGATCATTCAGATTATTAAAATGATATACACCCAAGTCACCGTAATGCAAGGTAATCCCTTCATGTACGGCTTCACCGGCTACGGGCGAATAATAGTTCCGAGCATCCGTATAGGTCTGCCAAGATTTTGTGCGTTCGTCATAACCCATGAGGTAAGCAAATTCCGAATCCTTAGATTGAACGATATAGAAGTTACGACCGTCATCGTTATTTACAATTTGATGTATTTCCATTGTATAGTAACGACCGAGAGACGGTACTTCTTTCGTATAAATAACCTTACTGTGTTGTTTTACAATAATCTGAGCTACGCCGTTTTCGCGAGCATAAGAAATATGAAATTTGTTACCGTGATCTTTAAACGAATCATCGTAGTTATTGCGTTCCGGCCCGAAGACCACGGAATGGACCGGTGAAAACGAGGCTAACGCCGAAAAAGATGTACACAAGGTGACGGCGAGAGCGCTGACAAGTAAACGAACAGATTTTTTTGCATTCATAAACGACACTCCTTTATTCTGTTGAGTTCTCGAGAAATTGATAACTCTTTTACATAAAAATTATCACATTTTGTTAAACCGGTCAATCGGAGATGATTTTTGTGTTTTCTTTGTTAATAAAATGTCACTTTTTCTTAAAATAAATTGTAGTTTCTGCCTGCAATCAACACCCGTATAATCCCTAAAAAAGACGGTCGTCTCCGCAATGCTGCAAAGACGACCGTCTTGATACATCAATTCGAATCTAGAATTTATACGTTGCCTGTATACGAGTATAATTTCCGAGGCGGAAGTTTTCCGGCCCGTACAAAGTATCTCGTTTGCCCGTCCCCTTGGCATCAAAGGTATAGAAGGCTTCAATAAGTAAATCTTTACGAGGCACATATCCGGCGCCGAAAGTAAAGCTGCGAATACCGTCCATGTAACGATCCGGTACTCCTTCCGTTCCGTTACCGCCGAAGAAGGAGCCGTGTTCAAAATACTTATAATCCGCGAAGGCATTCCAACTTCCGGGCACCTTGGTATCGGCCTTGCCCATATCGAAACGAACAGTCCAGAAATGAGGGGTTCCACCTGCCTGATATCCGGTGATATTGAATACCGGCGAAGCATAAGCATGTTCGTATGTCGTATGACCGTTCAGGAATCGCCCGAACTTGGTTCGATTCTGCCCGTAATCGAAGGAAAGTGATACGTCTTTACCGATTTGCCAAGCTGCGCCTATGCCGAAGACATTAGCCAATGTCGAAAATTCGTGCTTTTCGTTAACCGTTCCCGTCGCCCTGTCAGTCTTATACGAGTCTCCGAAGGAGCGTAAGTACCAAGCGGATACACCGACAGTCGGCGTAATTTCACGTTTATACTGTATGAAAGCCGCTCGCTTCAACGCCGGAACATCATCTTTTACGAGTACGCCCGTAAAAGCGGGGATGATTTCGCCGATTGTATTCTTAAAGGCTTCACGCGGCAACTGACTGCCGCCGTCCGTTTCTTGAATTCGTTTCGCTACGGCGCTGAAATATTCATTAATGACATAGGGCATGCCCTGACTTGCAAAGAGGCTATCCGTCGACGACGGTGATACAAAATCGTTTCTGTAAATTTGTTCCTTCAATGCATCCATATCGACGGTTACATCTTCCGCCTCAATACCGTCTTCAAACGAAAGAGCCGCAAACCCTTCTTCTACGTAGTTGCTTTCAATTTCGCCCTTATGAGCATCCCACCAGCTGTCGAAGAAGGATCGTCCTTGCAAGGGACTGCCGTCATTATAAGGAATGTAAAATTTCTTAGCACCCGAATAATACATAGACGGCGCATAGGTTAAGGTCTTCGTATGTTCGTTTCCGTTATCGTCCGTATACGTAACCGTCACTCCGTCAGGCTGGCGAATTTCAAACTTTGCTTCCGACAGTACGGCTTCATCTAAATAATTACCGTACGTTGCCTTGGCTATATCGTACATATGGCGCATAATGCCCATCAATTCTTCCGTCGATGCTCCGGACGCCTTGGCACGTTCCAATTGTTGATAGAAATTAATCGTATCGGGAGCATTGGCCACCCGCTTTTCACCATTAAAACTGATACCCACGTCATTAGAAATAAGGCCGATGAATTCATCAATCGTCGGTACACGCATGTAGTTTTCTCTTACGACATGAGTATACGGGGAATCACTGATGCCCGTACTGTTCTTAAAACTGCCGAAGCCTAATCGCAACTGAGATTTTCCATCCGTTCTGACAGCGCGAGCTCCGTCGTACTCTTTGCCGAACCAGTACCCGGTTACACCCATCCGTTCATTCAGACGACCCAGTGAATAGTCCCATTTTGCGGCATGTCGGGTGACATCAAGGGTATCGAGGCGAGCATGATTGAATCCTTTGCTTTCAGACATATCGTACGACGTATCCACACCCGTCATACCGGATGCGCTGGCAACGGCTTTGACATTTGTCTTATCATCAATTCTCGCGTCCACTCCGACGCGAATACGTTGTTCAAACCCGTGTTCATCATTGTCTCGCAGGTTCTTTTCCGCACTGCCGACGCGAGAGTCAAAAGTGGTTCTGGCTGCCGGCCGTTCCGATCCGTCATGAGCATTCCAACGGGCTCTGTAATCGCCTATGAAATCGACACCCTTTTCACGCGTCGTATCAAAGGGAGCCTGTATAAAGTTCGATAACTTCACAGATTCACTTGTAACGGCTTTCTTTCCGTCAGTTCCTACAGCTGTCGCACTGTTTCCAGCCGCCTGACCCGCCTTGCCCGTATCCGTTCCGGTTCGGTTTTCACCGTCGGTCTTGTAGTGCTGACCGAATTTCAAATTTACTCCGAAACGATACACGCGGTCCTGCAAAGCTCTGTCATCATCGCGGTGAGCAAAAATATTATCAATGCCGAAATACATCATGGCATCATTTCTGAACTTCTTTTGGACCATTAAATTCCAAATTCCGTAGGTTTTCTTCTGGTACGTCTGCTTTCCTCGTTCGGCGAAGTGGTAGTTAATAACCGAGTGCTGACTGTCGGGAGCAATATAAGATTCCATATAATTACCGTTATTGGCAATAGAGTTGCTGTCCAGCATATTGATATAGTAGTCGGCCCAAAGACTTCCGCTCCAACCGCTTTTTTCATTTTCATAATTGATGCCGACATCGATTTTGTGAACAGGTTTATCCAAGAGCTGCCGCGGCATATTGGGGTCTGTCTTATTGATTGCATGGAGCCACGTATATCCCAATTTAGCATTCCAGTGCTTATTAAATCTCTGCTTTACTTCAAATTCCGCACCCGTTATTTCAGCCTTGCCGATATTCTTAAAGCTGTAAATCATATCAGGGGCATAGAGGAATTTGGAAGCTCCCCATAAGGATTCGGTCGTAAGTTCCGGGTGAAAATCCATTAAGGCGCCTGTAAAGTAAATGGACATATAGTCCTTTATACGGTTATGGAAGAGATTGAAACGCGTATTCGTCTTGGCATTTTCCGTTTCATATCCGATGTCGAAGTTAAGAGACTTTTCCGGCTTTAAATCAGGGTTGCCGATAAAGTACCAACCCAACCGAGCCGTATCGGAGCCCACCGGACTGCTGCTGTACATTTCCCAATTATAGTACAGTTCACCCATGCCCGGTTCCGTGTAACCCGTACCGATATTAGCCTTAAAACGACGGTGTACATTGCCGCCTATATTTTTAGTAAGTCCCAGGTTAGCTGTTAAGTGGGCCCCGAAGAGGTCGCTCTTATCAAGACGCAAAGACGGAGTAACAATGGTATCTTTGTCCACCTGCCACATATCCTGTAAGACCAGGTACTGTTTATTAATGGATGCCTTACCTACATAGACCATGTTGTTGCGATCCTTAAAGGCTTCTTTAAACCGCTTGCCGTTAAAGGTAACGCCCTGGATATTGGCTTGAGAATTGTAATAGCTTTCAATAGCCAACATATTATGGTAAAAGGGAGGATAAGGGGCAAACTTAGATGCATTTTCCGCCAGAATTTTGGCGGCAAATGCATCGGCCTTTGCCTTGACGGCTGCCGGTAAGTTATCATAAGAAACCAGTGAAGCACCGTTAGGGAAGTATTGCTTATAGTCCGTATACGTAAAATCGGCTTTTTGACTCGTCGGGTCATTGCGATCATAGTTATACCATTCTGCCGCATTATTCCAGTAAGGAATGCCGTTTTCGTCACGCAATATTTCATAAGCATGGACGTTAGAAGCTACTTCCCCGCTTTGACCCGAAACGAGAGGACTTTCTTTGGAGATGACGAAGAGGCTCTTATCATAATCCCACGGATCAATACGCTTCAAGGTTACATGTGGAGCACTCTTCAAGCGACTTCCCGATCCGTCTTCTTTCGAAAAGCCGAAGCCGTAAGAAAGAAGATGCTTATCGTTGACCTGTGTCGACGCATTGGCCGATATGCTCAACTGTCGATGATCCACGTCATCTACATACTCAAGCTGGTTCTTCCCTTCATAGGACGACTTGCCGTAATAGCTGCTGACCGTAACGTCATCTTCTCTCGTGCGCGAGTAATTGGCGTCAACGGACCAATTGGTTTTGCCGCCGTTATTTCCCGTCCATGTAAAACCGTACGTATCTCTATCCATATTCCGCTTAAAATGTTGCTGCGGTTCCATCATGCTGTCACTGTGTTTCATGTAACGGTCGAGGTTTTCATTATATCTGTCGGCACGAAAATCGAGAGAGTTTTTGTCATCGAGTTTATACGTCCCCGTAAGACCTGTATCGGAAGCCGTTCCGTAAAAGCGGAGGGAGTTCTTCTCGAAGTTGGTAACCTTGGTCTGCATAGCCGAGCTGGATCGCCCTCGTGCAGCATAAACCGGCATAATATCTCGTTTACTTCCGTAAAGGCCGAGTCGTAATTTACCCATTTCTCCCGAGTCGGCACGGAAGAAGACATTTTGGTACGGGAATATGTCACCCTCTCCGCGAACTCGCCGACCTTCGGCATTAATCTGAATCGTCGGCTTCTTTTTCGCCTTTTTGGTCACTACATTGATGACCCCGCCGATGGCATCGGCACCGTATTTAGCACTGGCAGCCCCTTGAATGACTTCAATGTGGTCTACATTTTCAGTCCCCAGCCGTGTCACTTCATCACTGGCCCCGTAATACTTGGCCAAGTCACCCATAACCCGTTGCCCGTCTACCAGGATGAGCGTATGTCGAGGTTCGGCACCGCGAATGGAAACACCCACACGCCCCATAGCGTCAACCGTTCGCGAAACTCCCGTTTCTTGGAAGATGACATCTTCAACAGACTTTGCCTGCTTTTTTTCAATTTCTTTGCTTGTTATAATCGACGTCTGCTGGCTTTCATACTTAGCTTCTTCTTCCGCTCTTGTAGCCTGTACGATAATATCTCGAGTAACAACACGACCGTTTCCGTCTGCATATACGGGCATAGCCAACCATGCTGCAATCGCCAAAGATAACATCATATATGATTGTATGCGGCGGGTGCGCCCGGTTACCTTTTTCATATACTGCAATCCTCTTTTCTTTATATTTATGTCATGATAATTTTTCTTAATTTTATCATCTAAACTCTTGACGATTCTACTCCGTTCGTACCAAAAATAATCCGAACAGACATCGATTATATTAATATTTCTGTAACATTATCGTGTTATCTATGCTAGACCCTAATGATACAGTACGTTTACGGTCTTCAAACAAAAAGTCCTTGCCGATTTATTGTCGGCAAGGACTTTTTATCCTTGTGGACAGGCTGCGGAAGGTGTAGTATCACACAGTCGTCTATAAGTATATGCCGATTGGGGACTCGGCTTGCACCTTTAGATTACAGAATAATGATTTTCATTTCAACTCCATTTGGACAAATTAAGCTCCGTTAAGGTATTTATTTCAATATTTTTTTCATATCGCCGACATATATTTGTTTTACGGGAAGACCTTCCTTTATGAAAGGTCCCCACAGGAAGGTCAATTGTTCGGGGCGGAGTTCTATGAGATGTAAGACAACGGGCATCTTTTCAATTGTCTGTGCCGAAATGCCCTTAAGGGCACATACTTTCTCGTAAACTTCCTGTCCCGGCAACAAAATCCCGACTCGTCCGGTGGCCTGTACACCGGCTAAGGTAGGCAATCCCTTAAAAGGATCATTGACGGCAAATGATGCCCTCTTATTTTTCCACATATATGAAAATTTGTGCCCGCCTTCACTGAAACAATAAAAGGCACCGTCATATATGACATATTCAATAGGTGTCGCACGCATCTTATTCTCTTCTCCCGTAGCCAAGACTCCCGTATCATGAGTCCGCAAAAATTGGCCGACGACTTCGCAAAACCGTTCTTCGCGAGGCGGCATTTTAGTCGCATCCGCCTCATCAGCCAAGCGCTCCCCTACGGCTACAGCATCATCTGTAAGCGACTCTTTTTTTAACAGCATAACTCGTTCATCCGCACGGATTTCAACGTTTGTTCCCTCATCTGCTTCCGTTTGCACCGGACATAAGACAATATTTTTTCCTGCAAATCGATTCCTGATTTTGGCCGTTTCCTTAAAATTGTCTTTATCCGCTACCACAATAAGTCGTCCGTATGCCTTATCATTTATTTCGTCCTTCAATGCGGCATAGGCACTCATTGATATTATAGATCCGATGATCACTGCCGGCCCTTGATTTTTCTTTCTGTCATATACTATCAGCGTATTCATAATATCCTCCTTACCAAAAAGGGATGTAACCTCATGTTACATCCCTTTTTATTATTCTCCGTCCGTAATTTCAAATCGCACGGTCGTCTGTGTTTCTACCGTTCCTCCTGTCGGGTTGGGGTAATGACCGACGGCTCTTGCTGCCGCTGCCGCCGCCGAGCCGAACTGACCGTCGCTCGCACCGAGAACCACTACATCCGTTACGGTACCGTCCGGTAAAATAGTGGCACCGATAGTCGCCGTTCCTTCAATATTCCGTTTCATAAGCATAGGCGGATAGGATTTGTTCGCTTCTACAGCCGCCCTAAATCCCTCGTAGTCGAAAGGTGCTCGCGGAGCTTCTCCCGTTCCGCTTCCGCTACCTGTACCTTCACCGTATCCGTTGCCATTACCGTTTCCCGAGCCCGTACCGCCGCCGTTACCGCCGCCGCTGCCGCCGCCCGTTCCGGGCCCGTTACCGCTGACGCCGCCACCGGTCGTACTGGAACTCATATCGCGATCGCCTTCTGACGACGCCGCGGGGACGTTAACACTGTCTTCTCCCGCATTTTCAACCGGCTGGGCAAATACGGACTGCGACTGAACAACCTGGTTAACACGTTTCGCCATGTCCGCTTCGCTCAGCTTGTCGGGAAAAAGGTTCCCGCCTCCACCGCCGCCGCTGCCGCCGCCCGTTCCGGGCCCGTTACCGCTGACGCCGCCACCGGTCGTACTGGAACTCATATCGCGATCGCCTTCTGACGACGCCGCGGGGACGTTAACACTGTCTTCTCCCGCATTTTCAACCGGCTGGGCAAATACGGACTGCGACTGAACAACCTGGTTAACACGTTTCGCCATGTCCGCTTCGCTCAGCTTGTCGGGAAAAAGGTTCCCGCCTCCACCGCCGCCGGAATGACCGCCTTCACTGTCAGGTGACCAATCGGACTGTAAGTCGACTACATAAAACTGCTCTTCCTCCCGATCCATAATGATCTTAGGTACGATAAAGAGCGCTACGACGAGAACAAGGAGGAGATTGACGACAATTGACAAGGCAAAAGATTTTGCTCTTATATAGTCTCTCATATACCTCTATCCCTTCTGTTCCGCCGCTACCGCCAACCGTCGCACACCTGCCGTTTTCAACATATCCATGACGGCTACAACTTGTCCGTGAGCGGTACGTTTGTCTGCCTGTAAAATTACGGCTGCATTCGAGTTTTCCGCCATTCTTTGGGTCATGATCTGCGATGCTTCATCAATAGTCACAGGCTTATTATCCATCGTAATATGCCCTTCTTCATCGAGGGTGATAATAACCGGCATCTGCGTCGGAGTCTGTGCATTTGATGCCTGAGGCAGTTGAACGGCCAACGCCTTCTGTGCCACCGTCTGCATGCTGTTCATCATAAAGAATACCAGCAAAAAAAAGATAATATCAATCATCGGGATAATCATGAACTGCGGAGTTCTTTTGGACTTGTAGTTCTTAAACATCAGTTACGCCCCCAACTTTTCTTTTTCCCCATGACGACGGTAATGCATAAGCGTTCCGTATCGGAAACAATCGTATCCAATTGATGTGTAAAGAAAGTATAAACGGCAAAGGCAATGATAGCTACACAAAGGCCCGTTGCCGTTGCCACGAGAGCTTCGCCGACACCGCCGGTAATAGCGGAAGCACCCATACCTCCGTCAAGTACGCTGAAAGTCGTAATCATGCCTGTTACCGTCCCCAACAAACCGAGAAGCGGTGCTACTGTAACAATGGCACTGAGGTAGTCAAGATACCGTTGAAACGCTGCCGATTCCAGAGCCATTTGTTCCGAAAAAGCGGATTTCATGGATTCTTCTGTCGAGTCGTCTTGAAGGCCTGCCGCAATAATTCGGGAAATAGCGGTCTGAGAGTGTTCGCAAACTTCTTCGGCTACCTTCCAGTCACCGCTTTTGGCCGCCCCTTCAATATGTGAGAAGAAAGATTGAGACTTTTTCCGATTTCGCTTGTAATAAATACCGCGTTCAATAGCAATGGCTATTGTAATGACCGACAATATAAAAAGCGGAATCATTACGGGTCCGCCGCTTTCCAATAACTGTATTGCCGCATAAATCTTATCCATCTTTTACTACACTCCTTGTCCGTCCTGTATCTATACGGGACTTTGAATAATTTTGATAGTCAACATCAATGATATGTGATTATCTTATCAAAGAAAGTCTTCCTTTTCTACTCCGTTCGGACAGTAAATAATCCGTTCAGTCAGCAAATTGCGAATGACTCGTATTTATATTCTAACACACTTCGTATATTCAACTACTCTCGAAAAGAGATTGAAAAATTCCTGTAACAAAAAGAAAGAGGCTTCCGCACTGCCTATGCCTCTTTCTTTCGATTATTTCTATTTTTAAAGGCTACTCAAAAACAGCCCGTCTATCTATACGGATACACATATACAACCGTCTTGGCGGCCTGTCTGATTTCTTCTACCTTTAGTACAGGCCTCTTCATGCCGTGATAATCACCTACTTCGATTTTCCCTTTAACGGCAATCCACCGATATTCACCGTATTCTTGCCCGTCCGTAAGTATACATGGCAGCCCGAAGGGAGACATGTCATTGACACAGCAAATCATTAAATATCTAGATATGGTAAAATCCGGTCGCTTTAAACTGTCGTCATAAAAGGATACAAATCCCGTAATATACACTTCATAGCCTGCATACTTATCAACGTACTTTGTCAGTTTAAATATTGTGGTATACCAATTATTCGAACCGATAACCACTTGGCGTTTATTATCGTCAATACCGTCGCCTTGTATATGTTCAAAGTCAATGCCGAAAGGCGTGACTTCACCGCCTTCATTTTGTTCCAGTCGATCGGCGGGAGATTCAGGCATAATACCGAATATAGCCGGTCCGGCAAGCAAGACGGCAATCATGCCGAGTGTAGCCGCCGCCGCATAGGAACGAGTGCGTGTGGGAGTCGCTCTAAAAATACGACTGAATCCCCAAAACAAGAACACGACTGCCATTGCCACTACAAAAGGGGTCAGTACGGGATTCATATATGATTCGCTACGTTTGGTCACTATTAAGGATGTCAACAAAGCCGCTACAACCATCAATGCCGTTCCTTCACTGCAAGCGGCACGACGAGAAAACAAAGTTTTCATCATCACACCCCCTTAGACGCAAGAACATACATGGCTACTGTAAATGCCGTGACAATAAAAGCCGTCGTTATGAGACGATAAACAAAGGAAGATGAAAAATAAGCTCGCATCAGTAAGTAATTCTTTAAATCCGCCATGGGCCCGAAAATAAGAAATCCAATAATTCCCGCCGTCGGTACAAAGGCGGAAAAGTTTCTGGCAATAACAGCATCAGCAGTCGAGCAAACAGACATGAAAAAAGCCGCCGCCATCATGCAAGGGATAACGAGGAGCCCCAAATCGCCGACAGTCGCTGAAAAGTTCCCGCCACATACCTGAAAAACGGCTGAAATGAAAGCCCCGGCACATACGTAAGGAATCACTCTGAAAAAGTCGCCTCTGCCGTGATCCGTATAGCGCAAAAAAGCGTTTTCCTTTTCTCTTTCACCGAAGCGCCGACACGCCGCCGTCGGAACGGTTCCGACCTGCATCGTTTCTTCAGGCTTATAGGCAAAAAAGGTAACGCTTATAACAAAAACAGTTGCTATCCCCCCCAAGGTTCGCCACCAAAAAACGGCTTCATTACCGACGAAGGCGACATATGTTGAAACGAGAACAACCGGGTTAATTAAAGGACCGGCCAACATAAAGGTGAGTGCCGTTGATACCGGAACCTTGCGAACCATGAGGCCTCGAAATACAGGGACGGCCCCGCAATCGCAAAGAGGAAAGCAAAAGGCGGCTAATAAAGCCGTAAGGATTCCTGTAAAGTGGCTACGGCAAAGCAGCTTTTCAATCCACCCGGCAGGCACAAAGAGTTGCAATGCCGAAGAAAGGAGTACTCCGGCCGTTAAAAAAGGTAAGGCCTGTAACAAGGTGGCTGTCCAAAAAGTAAGCACTTTACGCGCTGAATTATAATACGGGTCCGTATTAAGCAATAAATACGCATAAATTGAAGTAAAGGCTATGAGCATCGCAACAGTCAGAATTCCGCCGTGCCTTCCCCGCCTCTTTAAAATACGTTGTCGCGTCTCATCTTCATTAAGCGCGTCTCCGGAATAAACACGGCAGCCGGAGTGAATTTTCTTCAAAAATGCTGCCGTTTCCTCATATTCCGTTGTTGACGAAGCATATATGACAACTTTTTCGGCTTCGGACAGCTGTCCGTACACAGCCGTGTCCGGCGATGCCAAGAGATAGCGGCAACTCTGAGGTGTCGTCGTAAAAATAATACACTCTTGTCGAAACAATCTTTTCAAACGCTTATCTTGGAGTAATCGAACGAGCTGTTCAATAGGAACAGTTCCGTTCCATTCAAGCCAAACCGCCTCGGGTCTTACACGTTCACAAAACGCGGCTATTTCATAGGCCATCCCTTTCAGAGTAGTTCCTTTATGCGGATAAATATATAAGGTATCATCGGCACAAGACTCTGTTCTTCCTTTCTCTGCCGATATATGAGCGACTTTACCTCTATATCCTTTCATCAGTTCATGAATGCACCGCGTCTTCCCCGTTCCCAGAAAACCGCAGACAATATATAACTTAATCGGTTTCATTAATAGCTCCATAAAGGACGAAGGTCCTCTTCAGACAAAGAAGTCCCGATAAAGGTCATAACCGTATCCGCTTCAACCGTCCCGCTAATATCGATATGCTGCCCCGAATATTGAACCGTTGCATATCCGGAAGGAACTTTGACGATGCCCTTCACGCGCAATATATTCGGCTCCGCTTCCAATGACCTCTTGAGTGTTTCTTCCCATTCCGCCTCAGTGCGACAAGTATCTACTCTTACGGTCAGAGTTTGAAACGGGGCTTCTTCATGTTCATGCCCGTGGCAATGCTCTTCATGTTCGTGACAATGGTGATCATGTCCATCAGGCCCGCATCCGCAAGTGCATAAGTGTCCATGCGTCTTTATTCCCGAAGCTAAGGACGCAAAAGACGCAAAATCAAAGTCTTCAGGAATTTCAAAAAGGATTTGCGCTTTTTCATTTTCTCGCTGTAATAACTGTCGAAGCTCTTTTTCATCCGCTTTATCATCCGTACGATTGACCACAATAACCTGTCCTTCACGCAATTGATCGACAAAAAACTCCCCGAAGTTTTCAGCATACATGACGGCCATGGACCCGTCAACGACGGTAACTGTTACTAGAGGTCCGATGTTTCCGGCAAATTCCGCCGACTCGCACAAGTCTTTTATGTCCGACAGTTTTGCGACTCCGGACGGTTCGATAACGATTAATTCCGCACTGCCGTCCTTTAATACGGTTCGTAACGATTCCTTGAAGTTTCCCACTAAGGTGCAACAAATACAACCTGACGGTAATTCCTCAAGGCGTACGCCTTGTCTCTTTAAAACAGCCGCATCAAAGCTGACCTCACCGAAATCATTTTCAATAACCGCTACTTTGCTTACATCCGTACGATTCAACAGACTTTGAATAAGCGTTGTCTTGCCGCTTCCCAAAAATCCCGAAATAATATACACAGGTATCACATTACCGCCTCCAACGATATATTCTCACACGCCTATTTTATCACTGAACACCTCTAATCCCAAACAAGATACGATATGCATAATTGTTCATTTTTTCCTGCAATACGTACCTTGAATATAGGCTCGAATACTACCGCCGCAACCGGACGTCAACCGACAGGCGGCAAAATAACCGACTTAATGATAATAATAACCTCTGTTTCTTTTTTCGAGCGATAGCGACTGCGAAACAGTTTTCCGATAAGCGGTAAATCGCCCAATATCGGAACTTTACGGAGGTTCTCCGTTTCCTCTTTGCCTATGAGTCCGCCGATTACAATGCGCTCTCCCGCCTTGATATGTACCTGCGTATCCACTTGTCGTGTAGCCACCCGATAAGCCCTTAAATCTCGAACATACACGGGCATGCCTACCTCTCCGTGAATATTAGCCGTAACCGTACCGTCAGTATGTATATAAGGCGTATATTGTAATAAAATACCCGCTTCTTTATATTCTGTCGTCGCATAGCGTTCGCCGCCCGCTACACGTTCCGTCACGACAGGGATTCGATCGCCGATGAAAATCCTGGCCTCTGTTCCGTTTGTCGCCATTATATGGGGTTTAGCCAAAATAGAAGCTTTTCCGTCGGAAACAAAGGCATGAAGACGTGCCTCTATATAGGGCAATCGCGGTTTCCCCACACCGCCTCCGCCTTCCGACCAGGACCAATCAATCCCCAACTCTTTGACGGCTTCTTTATTAAGGGACAAAATTTCCGCTTCCACGTCCACCTGTTGAGGTGCGCGGTCCACTGCCTGTACAAGCTTCTTAGCTGCCGTCACATCGCTATGCCTGCCGGTCATAACTATCGCATTGGAGCCGCCGACGGCCATCACACTGCCTTGATGTAAGGCGACACCGGCAACTTCCGCCGCATCGGCTGCTTTCATATAAGACAGGGGAAAGGCCTCGGAAACGGTTTTCTGCCCTTCCCCCTCCCCTTCAATTAAAATTATCCCGTTTTTTTCTTCAAGGCACAAGCCCGCTTCGTGAATGACCGACTGTAGAGCTTCTTGAGCTGATACATTATGCAAATATACGGTAATATTCCCTTTTACGGATTCGTCAATCAAAATGTTCATTCCCGCACTTCGTCCCAAGCCTTCAAGAATCGTACGAAGGGGTACATCATGCGCATTTATTTGAATATTACCGGCACAGTATCCCTTGCCGGATCCGAAAATAAGGCAAGAAAGAGCCACGGCAATCAGTACCTTTTTCCTCATTATCCCACTCCTATCCGTTAATTTCCCATTGCCTTCCCTCTTTTTCCAAGATGACGGATATAGCAGATATATATACAATACGAAATCCGTCAAACTCTTCATCTACAGCGCAAACACGAGTATCTGCCGTTGATGACAGAATAACCAAATAAGCACCTTCATTGACAAAACGCCCTTTGACAAGCGGTAAGACAGGTTGCTTTTTCAGCTCTTCTTTCGCCTTCCCAGTCATACCGGCCGGCTTCTTTTTCTGCTCAATCTCATGAGCCGTCCCTGTAACAAAAAGGTCCGGCAAAGGCTTGCGGCGTGCGATTCCGGCCGTGCTGAATACCAGTGTTCCTTCCGTTTGCTTTCCTTCTTCTTTCTTCGGTGCGGAACACAAAGGAGGAGAAGATGCTTCTGCAAGCTTCTCCTCCTCCTTTATAGGCACGGACGACCTGTCATCATAAAAAATACCGATGCCGCCGACAACGAGAAGAATAATCCCGTACGGAAGAAACTTGTTTTTTACGTGAATCGACAGATTCCGAACTTTATCCATTATTGGTTTGTCTATATGAACCATAACCCGGAAATCACCTCTTTTTGAGATTTTTCAAGGTATTTCGCAAATGGCGCTTGTAAATTTCCACACCCGGTTGGTCAAATGCATCCACATCGGCCAACTCTCCTTCATAAGCAACGGACAAGCACAACATATACATCAATTCTCCTAAATGAAAAGCTGAAAGTTCAGGTAACTCAAAAACCGCATGAGGCCTATCATCCTCGCCTAAAGCTGTCGCGTTGGCAGCACAAGCGGCTGTCATAATATCACTCAATGCTAACCCGCCCAGATCTTCAAGTCCCGCCGTTTCAGCATACCTTTCAGGGATGACCGCATCTTTTTTCCATTTTTTCAGGACTACAAACTGTACAATCTTGTCATGCGGTCCGTCTTGATGTTCCTGCGTTTGAGCGTGCATATCCGTCGTCCCTACCGAAGCGACAGGCGTACGACCGTAAAAAACACTCTGTCCGTGACGATTTCTGCGTTTTCCCAATGATTCGGCAGATAGCTGTACATACCATTCCGACAAGGATTTCAATGCATCTGCATAAGGCATGAATACTTCAATCGTCCTACCGTGATGAACCGCTGCCAGATACTTTAATACGGCATTCAGTAACGCCGGATTTTTCATAATGTCAGAGGTACGACACGCTTCATCCATAGCCGCCGCTCCGGCCAAAAATTCACGAATGGGAAAGCCTATGATAGCACCGGCTAATAAGGCCGTTTCGGAAAAAACGCTAAAGCGTCCCCCGATACCGTCAGGCACATAAAACATAGGCCACTTCATTTGCCGAGCCGTTTTATGCAAAAGTGTTTCCCCTTCTCCTTCAGTCGGCGATGTAATCACTGCCGTCTCGGTACAAATACCGAGTTTTCGCAGAGCTCCTTCCATTGTCACATAGCCTGCCATGGGTTCTATCGTCGTTCCCGATTTGGAAATGACAATGTGTACTACGGTGTAATCGGACTTCCGTTTCTTTTCACGCATAAAGAAAGCTTTGAGGTCGCAAAGGGACCGTCCGTCCGCATTATTGCCGGCAAAGAATATCTTCGGATAACCGCTACGTTCCTCGGATGTTAACAAATTCCACACCGCACCGCAATGAACATCAAACAATACCTTACCACCCAAATACGATCCGCCCACACCGTAGAATATAACAGCATCCACTCGCTGCCGCAAAGATTGTGCATAGGCTTCAATAAACCGAATTCGTTCAGGCGTATTAATCTTGTCTTCACCTATGAAGGGTAGCTGAAAAAAGCGGACACGTTCCTGTCCTCCGTCTTTGGATAAATGCCCTGCGGCCTTTCCCGTACGACGCATTTCGCAAACGGCTTCATGGCCCTTTTCCCATTCAGGCTTGAACGCCTCTACTTCTTCACTTGTAACATAATTCTCTCCGTACAGTCCCGAAAAATCGAAAACAAATCCGGTCGGTAAGGTAATCTTTGCCATGTAAGAACTCCTCTCCTCAGTATTCTTATTGTATGCCAAAGTTAAGTTTTTTGGCAATACAAAGCCTATTCTTTTTCATTGGGTATAACTTTGCAAAGCCCTTATTTACGCGAAAAAAAGCGATGTCTTACTTTTTTTAAGACATCGCTTTTTTCATGATTTTTTAATTCGGATGTATCTGTATGATTACAGTTCTTCCGATTCCTTAATAAGTCCTGCCTTCTTCTTACGCAAATACATTACGTAAAACGGCAAAATTACAATACATCCGCCAAGTCCCCAAGTCAATTGGGCCGCTGTTGCCTGGAACAGCATCCACAAAGAAACGACGACGGCAATAAGGGGAATGGTTATGCCGAAGGGTATTTTATAGGGCCGTTCTTTGTGGGCCCACTTTTTCCTGAATACGATAACGGCAATACAAGTCGGTAAATATTGTGTAAACCGTGATACGGCACTGATAGCTGCCAGCATGGTAAAGCTGCCGCTCCAAGCCAAGAGTAAACTGAGCACGGCTGTCGTAATAGCCGCCACATAGGGAATATTCTTCTTATCCCTTTTTGACAATACGGCCGGCAACATACCGTCTTCAGATAAGGCCGTAGCAATACGCGGCGCCATAAAAGCCTGTGCAAAATTAATACCGCCCATAGACAAAAGAGTGCCGGCCAGAACGAAGTACATACCTACAGGACCGATAGCTTTATAAAAAGCATCCTGCACCGGGGCTTGCGACGAAGCCAGTTCAGGCCCCATAACGCCGATACATACGCCTAAAATCAATAGATACAGCACGGTAACACTGACCATGACCGTAATAATAGCCCTAGGCAAGTTTTTTTTCGGGTTGTCCATGTCTTCAGCTGCTACGGCAATGGCTTCAAATCCCGTATAAGCGAAGAAGAGTAGCACGGCTGCCTGAGCAAAAGAGCCGGGCGTGTATTCATCATTTAAAAAGACAGGCGTAAAATTGCTGCCGTTTACAAAGAAAATGCCGACACAAATAAAGGCAAAAAGAGGCACCAATTTGGAAACCGTAATCAAATCATTTAAGCGTTTTGACGTATCGACGCCTAATAAATTCAAAACGGTTAAGAGAATGATAATAACGGAAGCTATAATATTTTTATTCATATCACCGCCCAACATCGGAAAAGCGGCACCCAAAGCCGTTGCGAAACCGACGGACATGGTAGACCAGGCAATAATGATAACAACCCATTTCAACACGCCTACTTCAAAACCCCAGAAGTCTCCCAGAGCATGCTTCGCATATAAGTAAGGACCTCCGTTACGAGTAAAAAATCCCGCCGCTTCGGCAAAACAGAGAGCAATGCAACCCGCTAAGAGTGCATCGAAAAAGAGAACTCCCAGACTGGCCGAACCGATAACGGCGTAGGCCTTGTTGGGTAAAAGGAAAATCCCGGTTCCTACAATAGCGTTAATGCCCAGAAGTACAATGCTCCAAAAGCCGAATTTATTCTTTGCTTCTTTCATAACTTATCCTTTCTTCGCTGCGGCAACAAATGAATCAAATAATGCCTGCGCACGCTTATCTTTGAAGGCCATCATTTCAGGATGGTATTGACAGGCAATAAACCACGACCGCGACGGATCTTCAAGAGCTTCAATTGTCCCGTCCTTAGCACGAGCCGTAATCCGTAAATTCTTACCTTCCCGGTGCACTGTCTGATGATGGTGAGAGTTGACGACACAAGTCGTCACACCTAAGATCTCTGCTAAACGAGAGTCCGCCTCTATCTCAATAGTATGAGTCGCCAATCCGGGCGTCTGCCCTTGAGAGTGCTTCATCTGCACCTTTGCATACTTTAAGTCTTGATATAGACTGCCACCGCGATAAACATTGAGAACCTGCATGCCGCGGCAAATGGCAAAGACGGGAAGATTTCGTCTTTCCGCTTCCTTTAACAGCATCATATCGAAGTGATCTCGCTCCGGCCAAATATCACCGAGGCCTTGTAAGGGTTCTTCTCCGTAAGCAAGGGGTGATACATCATGACCGCCCGACAAAATAAGTCCGTCAACATGCTCCATAAGCTCGCAAACCACCTCATCATTTTCCGTAAAAGGAAGAATAACGGGAGTGCCGCCGGACCGCTCAACAGATTTCAAATAGTTATCATTTACATAGGCCCGCCGTAAATCGACATAGGCTCCGCCGTTATCACGGATAATACTTCCGGACACGCCGATTAAAGGTCTACTCATTACTTTTATCCCCCCATTTCAAATATCCTTTATTATACTACAATCACTACAACTGTAATGTTTTTGTTCATAGACATTTATCATACACTTTATGCGCAATCAATCTACGAGCTTAAAACAGGTACACAAAAACCCCGCCATTGCCTAAGCAATGGCGGGGCCTCTAAATGGCAGAATTATTTCAATTCTACAGAAGCGCCTGCTTCTTCCAATTTAGCTTTCATTTCTTCAGCAGCAGCTTTAGCTACGCCTTCTTTTACAGTTGCGGGAGCGCCGTCAACCATAGCTTTTGCTTCTTTCAAGCCGAGACCCGTGAGTTCACGAACAACTTTGATAACGTTGATTTTCTTGTCGCCGGCAGATGCCAATACAACGTCGAAATCGGATTTTTCTTCGCCGCCAGCTGCTGCACCTGCTGCGGGAGCTGCTGCTACAGCTACGGGAGCTGCTGCGGATACACCGAATTTTTCTTCCATCTCTTTAACGAGTTCGGAAAGTTCCAATACTGTCATGCCTTCAATGGCTTGTAAGATTTCTTCTTTAGTCATTTTAAGTTCCTCCGTAATTTACGTAATAGTTTAATCTTTCAAAGTTAAAATTAAGCTGTTTCCTGTTCCGCTTTTTTAGCACGAACTGCTTCAAGAGCATAAACGACGTTGCGAATATTGCCTTGAAGAACGTTGACCAAACCGGATACGGGAGCTTGCATACTGCCAAGCAATTTGGCAATAAGTTCTTCGCGACTCGGCAAATCGGCCAATGCATTAACTGCAGCGGCATCGATGACCTGACCGTCGACCAAACCTGCTTTAACCGTCAAAGCTTCCGTTTTAGTTTCCTTAATGAAAGCTTTCAGGATTTTTGCAGGAGCTACAGCATCTTCTGCAGAATATGCGAGAGCCGTAGGTCCTTCCAAGTGGGAATCCAATCCGTCATAACCGAGTTCATCGGCTGCGATGCGAGTCAAAGTGTTTTTGATAACCTTATATTCAACACCGCCTTCACGGAATTTACGACGAAGTTTCGTTACATCGGCAACGGTAAGGCCTGTAAAGCCGACGAGAACAGCACCTTGTGCAGATTCCAACTTTTCCTTCATTTCAGCGACAACAGCGGCTTTCGCCGGAGATACGCCGTGTGTAGGCATAGACATTCGATACACCTCCTCTTGTTGGATTTATATCGTCTTAGCAATAAAATCGGCCTCCATGCATGTGCATGTGAGGCCGAACCAGTATCTATCAGATATATCTACCAGTTTCATAGCCTCAGATGGCGGACCTTAGTCCATTATACATACCTTCAGTCTACAGCTAAGAGAGATATTATTTTTCTTCCGCTTTTACAGCACCTTTAATGCTGAATTGGTTAATGTGAATCCCCGGGCTCATTGTCGAGCTGACTGTAATCGATTTGATATACTGACCTTTTGCTCCGGACGGTTTCACTTTAATCAGCGTATCGACGAGAGTCGTCAAGTTTTCTACCAACTTGGCTGCGTCGAACGATTTTTTACCGATGGGAGAGTGAATATTTCCGGCCTTATCCGTACGATATTCAATCTTACCGGCTTTACTTTCAT
>NZ_JAQCUN010000013.1:0-1569 GCF_027685385.1 Megasphaera sp. AF13-6AC | reverse complement strand
CCGTACGATATTCAATCTTACCGGCTTTACTTTCATTAACGGCTCTGGCTACATCCATCGTTACCGTGCCGACTTTCGGGTTAGGCATCAAGCCCTTAGGGCCGAGGACCTTACCGAGACGACCGACTTTACCCATCATATCGGGAGTAGCGATAGCGACATCAAATTCAAACCAGCCGCCTTTAATTTTTTCTACCAAGTCGTCGCCGCCGACATAATCGGCACCGGCTTCTTGAGCTTCTTTTTCTTTTTCGCCCTGTGCAAAAACGAGGACGCGTTTCGTTTTACCGATACCGTGGGGCAGTACCAAAGCACCGCGAACCTGCTGATCGGCATATTTCGGGTCAACGTTGAGGTTGACAGCCAATTCGACGGTTTCATCAAATTTGGCGGTATCCATTTTTTTCAGGATATCAATTGCTTCAGCCGCATCATACAATGCCTGTGCATCGAACGATTTGAGGGCGTCGGCATATTTCTTACCTACTTTTGCCATCTGTGTTTTCCTCCTGTTGTGGTCATGCGGAGACAAGTCTCCTTCCACGGGATAACAACGTCTTAGTCGACGATGTCGATACCCATGCTGCGAGCCGTACCTTCAACCATTTTCATAGCTGCTTCGACATCGTTTGCATTGAGGTCGGGCATCTTGGTTTCGGCGATTTCGCGAACTTTATCGCGACCGAGCTTAGCAACTTTCTTCTTGTTCGGTTCACCCGAAGCTTTGTCCAAACCTGCCGCTTTTTTCAGCAATACTGCTGCAGGCGGAGTTTTGGTAATGAATGTAAAGGATCTGTCGTCGTATACGGTAATTTCAACAGGAATAATATAACCTGCCTGCTTTGCCGTACGTTCGTTAAATTCCTTGACAAAGGCCATAATGTTGACGCCGGCCTGACCCAATGCAGGACCGATAGGAGGCGCCGGAGTTGCCTTACCTGCTTCACACTGAAGCTTTACCATTCTTGCTACTTTTTTTGCCATGGTGATTTACACCTCCTTACATTACAAGATGTGGTTAAACGGGTCGACGACCCTCCCACTCGCGACGAAAACGTCGCATTAGAAGTTTATTCCAGACTCTTCTCGATTTGAGAATAGTCGACTTCTACCGAAGTTTCACGGCCGAACATATCAATCAGGCCTTTAAGCGTACCCTTCTCATTGTTAATTTCCGTAATAGTCGCATAAAAATTATCGAAGGGGCCCGAAATAATACGGACCTGTTCGCCGATTTCAACGGAAATCTGCGGGCGCACTTCTTTTTCTATACCTTGAGACTTGAGGATGCGTCTTACTTCCTGCGGTTCCAAGGGAACAGGTTTCGTTGCCGAACCTACAAAGCCGGTAACTCCCGGCGTATTGCGGACAACGTACCAGGAGCGATCGTTGACTTCCATTTCAACAAAGACATAGCCCGGATAGATCTTACGTCTTACCGTACGTTTCCGACCGTCTTTGACATCAATTTCGTCTTCTTCAGGAACAAGAATCCGTTCAATAACGTTTTCCAGCCCCATGGATCTGACCTTACGTTCCAAGTTGTCTTTGACTTTTTTCTCATACCCG
>NZ_JAQCUN010000129.1:0-3417 GCF_027685385.1 Megasphaera sp. AF13-6AC | reverse complement strand
CCGAGAGCAATACGACCGTTTCCGGGAGTTCCTGTAACATTATTCTGGCCGCCAATAGCAATGGCATTTTTATTAACACCCTTGTTACGATAAGCCGGATAAAGACCGTTCGGTTCAATATTGATAGCACTATTACCGTAATCGTCACCTGCCAAAGCCTGCTGCGGTGCTAAACCGCCGGCAACGCCGGCCATCATGAGGCCTGCCAAGACGGTTGCCAACACCTTCTTCTTGCCGCCGTTTGACTTGGCATATTCCGACACAACTACATAACACTGTTTAGACTTACTCCAAACAATCTTAAAAACCTTATTCATTCTTCACATTACCTTCCTTTCCAAAAAATAACGATATAAACATACAATTGTCGATGTTACAGGTTTTTAACCTTTCGTTTCGTCGCATAAACGAAACTTTCGCCATGAGCTCAATTTTTTAATAACTTACGTGCATGTTATTTTACAAAACTTTTTCTATTATTTCAAGATAGTAATCGTTTTCCGTTAGTAATTTATAAATGAGTTGAACTCATGTTTTTTGATGAGGTTATCAAATTTATTCATGATGACAAGCTCTTGATTTTTTATAAAAAAAGACCTTTCCAATATGCGATAACACCGCATACAGCAAGGTCGGAGCTTGTTGTCCGCGTTTCTCCCACCCCCCGGAATTTCTTCTCACCAAATACGGACTCCATATTCTTTTGTGTTATTATTTATTTTTCGTGCATACTCTCTCTACCCATACCACCCTCTTATATGCCATACACATTTTTATACTCACGTCATTCCTAAACGGAATATAATTTGTATTTCGCTAAGATTTTACCATTAATTTATTTCCGTTTATCTCTCATTCTGTTACAGTTTTATAACATTCAATTATCCGTTACGTTTCATTCCATATTACTCGGTTATAATGCTGTAAAAAACGGGAACCCCTGTATCATACAGGAGTTCCCGTTTCATATTGACTGAATCCTTCGTATCCATTATGACAAACTTTCCAATTCTTTTCGCTTCGTTTCCCTTCCCAAGGTAAGGACAATAAAGGAAATAAGTACAAATACACCGGCAAAGATATAGAATATATGTCCCATATCCCAAGCATCGGTCAAAAGGGCTCCTACAAGAAGAGGTGCCACCATACCGCCTACACGACCGAATCCCGTAGCCCAGCCGCAACCCAGACCGCGAATCTCCGTCGGATAGAGTTCGGGTGTATAAGTATAGATAACGCCCCAGGCACCGAGATTGAAGAAAGACATGGTCGCTCCCCAACAAAGCAGTGCCGTAACAGTCTCAGCGTGTCCGAAAAAGTAACTGGCTATGCCGCTGCCCAACAAAAACAGGGACAAAGTATAGCGCCGTCCCAGTCGATCGACGAGCCAAGCCGCCGCTGCATATCCCGGCAGCTGAGACAAGGTCATGACGAGGACATATTCAAAGGTTTTAACTACCGTAAATCCTTGTTTAAATACAAGGGAAGGAAGCCACATAAAGACGCCGTAATAGCTGAAAACAATGCCGAACCACACGAGCCATAGCATGACGGTTCGCTTAATAAACCGTCTTGTCCAAAGAGCCGTAAAGGAGCCTTTTGTTTCTTCCGCCACATCCTTTTCCGTCACTTCAAGGGGACGAGGTTCCATATGGCAACGTTCTTCCAAGGAAGAAACAATGTTTCGGGCTTCTTCTATTCTTCCCTTTTTTAAAAGATAGCGAACCGATTCGGGTAAGTGCATACGAATAACCATGGTATATAAGGCCGGTAAGGCTCCGATGAGAAAGGCCGTACGCCATCCCGTCACGGGAATAATAAAGTAGGCGATAAGGGCTGCCAACAACCAGCCGACGGCCCAGAAGCTTTCCAAGAGTACCATAAAACGACCTCTTGCACGCCCCGGAACGTATTCGGTCACCAGCGTAGCCGCTACGGGTAACTCACCGCCCAATCCCAGCCCTACTAAAAAGCGAAAAAGAACGAGTAACTCATAATTCGGTGCTACGGCACACAATCCCGTAGCCAAGCTGTACAACACTATGGTGACGGAAAATACGGTTTTTCGCCCCACTCTGTCGGCTAAGGTACCTGCGGCTACAGCCCCCAGAGCCATACCGACAAGGCCGATACTGCCGAGCATCCCCGCCTGAGTAGCCGAAAGCCCCCATTCTTTGATAAGCAAGGGTAAAACAAACGCAATAAGCCCCGTATCCATAGAATCAAAAACCCAACCGATTCCGGCAACCACCAACAGCTTATAGTGAAACGATGAAACGGGTAACGCATTTAAACGTTCCAGCACAATATCATCCTCCTTATATTATGTATATAATTGTGCAAATACGCATTTTAAATTTTAAACCCGATTTGTATGCATCTCTCGTTTGTTTTCGCAAAAACAGGACAGCATCTATCTTCTATCCCCTTTTATTTTATCATCACTATAAATGCTACTTTATAAGTATAGCATAGTTATTCTTATAAACCTTATAAAACTTTCACATACCCATGCCGACACCTATTACTTTACTTTATACACTTTTAAAGCAATATAAAAAGAAGCCTCTTTAATAAGAAGCTCCCTCTTATATTACATTATATAAATATTATAATTGTTGACGTAAATTCACAATACGTCCTTCTTCATAGGGCGAAATTAATTGTCTATCCGCCTCCATACCGGCCTGCAGTGAAAAGAGTACCGTTTCATTTAAATAGAACCGTAATTCATTGTTTTCAACTTGTCGTGTATTGTCAGCCAAAATATTCAGGAAGTCTTGTTCAAACATGGCCTTGTTCTCCGGCGTTACATAGGAATGAGTGGCAAAAAATGTTTCATAGTCATGATAAAGCTTATAGACCGCCTGTTTGCCGTACGCTGCTTCCTTCCAGCTGTGACTGTCACGATACAGATTGACACGAACGTACATGTAATGCAGAACCTGATCGTTATACCAACCCTGTTCGGATTTTACGCCCACACCGACTTCCTTGACCAACTGCCCGCCTCTTTGTACCTGTAAAGTCGTAAATTGTTGCAACGCCTTATACACTTCCGTATTCGGAACGACGATAGCCGTCATTTCCTGAACTGCCGTCACAAATTGTGCCGCCTCTTCAGCTGTAGCCACGACTACAGCTTGCCTTGAACCGCGTAATGCAGTCAATGCTTCCATTTGTTTTGCCGCCAATTCAAGGCTTTTAGTCGTCGTGGTAAAAACCGTGTGTTGAACTAAAGGATATGTGTAGACCCGAAGATGAGGAGAAAAATACTGAAGATCTGTCAGCCAACCGTTTACCTGCTCCGTCGTAGAGCTGGAGCCTAAAGCAACGCTGTTGATCTCCGTTGCCTGTGCTGAATCCTTCGTATCCATTATGACAAACTTTCCAATTCTTTTCGCTTCGTTTCCCTTC
>NZ_JAQCUN010000128.1:0-3451 GCF_027685385.1 Megasphaera sp. AF13-6AC | reverse complement strand
GTTCAAGGCAAGCTGTAGTCGTGGCTACAGCTGAAGAGGCGGCACAATTTGTGACGGCACCGCAAAAAATAGATGATGCCGTATTATCCTTTAAGGTCGGTGAGGATTATGAACGGGAAACTATTTTATCAGGCCTTGTAAGCGGCGGCTATGAACGGTCGGACCTGGTTGACCGACGCGGCCTTTTTTCCGTGCGCGGCGATATTATCGACATTTACCCTCTTAATGAAAAAGAGCCTATTCGGTTGGAGTTTTTCGGAGATACGCTGGAAAATATTCGCTATTTTAACGAACAGACCCAAAAGTCGTCGATGAAAACAGACTCGGTTCGCATATTACCCTTTGCATTGGCTTATGATAAAGACGATAAAAAGACAACCTTATTGGATTACGGAAACAACGGTATTATTATTTGGGATGAAGGAAACCGTATTAAAGAAGAATTAAAGAAAAGTTTTTCCGAATCGACGGAGCGTAAGAATGAAGCCGCAAAATGGCGTTCTTTAGCCGGTGAAAAACGTACGGCCGTACAGCTTGTTTTGTCTTTGTTGGCACAGTCGGTAAGCGAGTTGGAAACGGATGAAACAGTCAGTATTACATCCAAGACGGTAGCCGGCTTCAGAAAAGAATTTACGCTCTTGAAGGATGAGCTGGGGCATTGGCTAGAACGGGATTATCGGATTATTTTCGTCATATCCGGAGAAAAGAGAGCGGCATCTCTTAACGGTTGGCTGAAGCAGAATGAGTTTTATGCTTCGCCCTTAACGGAGAACGGCAAGGATACGGGAATTTTTATCAGCTCCGGGGAAATTCGTAACGGCTTTGAATTTCCTTATGCCAAGACGGTTGTTATTGCGGAAAAAGATATTTACGGCACACAGAAGAAAAGACTGCGGCGCCATACGGAAAACGGTCAGGAGATCAACGCTTTTACGGATTTACATGCCGGCGATTATGTCGTTCACGATACACACGGTATCGGTAAGTATATCGGTATCAAGACCATTGAAACGGACGGCGTTCATAAGGATTATTTGGAAATTCATTATTCGGGCCATGATGTCTTATATGTACCGACGGATCAGATTCAATTCCTGCAACGTTATATCGGCAATGAGGGAGAGGCTCCTCGCCTGAGTCGTATGGGCGGGGCCGACTGGAAAAAGGCGAGAGCCAAGGCTCAAAAGTCTATCGATAATTTAGCGGAAAAATTAGTGGCTTTATATGCTAAACGTGAAATTACGGACGGTTATGCTTTTCCACCGGACACGCCTTTTCAACAAGAGTTTGAAGAAGCCTTCCCGTACGAAGAAACGCAGGATCAGTTAAAGGCCGTAGCTGCTATTAAAGAGAGTATGGAAAAGCCCGTACCCATGGATTGTCTGGTGTGCGGCGATGTAGGCTTCGGGAAGACGGAGGTAGCCGTACGGGCGGCTTTTAAGGCGGTTATGGGAGGTAAACAGGTAGCGGTTCTCGTGCCGACGACCGTCTTAGCTCAGCAACACTACCAGACCTTTTCGGAACGATTTCGCTCTTTCGGTGTCGTTTGTGATGTTCTCAATCGATTCCGTTCCATAAAAGAGAGAAAAGAAATTCTGCAAAAGGTGGAAGCAGGACAAATTGACGTACTCATCGGTACGCACAGTATCTTAAATAAAAATGTAAAGTTTAAAGATGCAGGATTGCTGATTGTCGATGAAGAACAACGTTTCGGTGTGGCACAGAAAGAAAAATGGAAAACCTGGGCCACGGGAATTGACGTCCTGACCTTATCGGCAACACCTATTCCCAGAACCTTGCATATGTCTCTCGTTCATTTACGACAAATGTGTCTGATCGAAACGCCGCCTACAGAGCGGCTTCCGGTTCAGACTTATGTGACGGAATACGACGGAGCCATTGTAAGAGATGCTATTATGCGCGAAAAGCGTAGAGGCGGTCAGGTGTTTTTCGTCTATAACCGCGTAGCGACAATGGAGCGCATGAAGGTTGAATTGGAGGCTCTCGTTCCCGAAGTGACTATCGGTATGGCGCACGGACAGATGACGGGATCCGTCCTGGAAGCCAATATGTTCGATTTTTATGAAGGCGAATACGACGTTCTATTGTGCTCCAGTTTAGTTGAAAACGGTTTGGATATTGCCAATGCCAACACGATTATTGTTTACGACGCCGATCGTTTCGGTTTGTCACAGTTATATCAAATGCGCGGTCGGGTGGGGCGCAGTCATCGCACGGCTTATGCATATTTTTTGTACAGACGTAATAAAATCCTGAATGAAGTTGCCGAAAAGCGGTTGCAAGCCGTTAAAGAGTTTACCGAATTGGGTTCAGGATTTAAAATAGCTATGCGTGATTTGGAAATTCGCGGTGCCGGTAATCTGCTTGGTCGAGAACAGCACGGTAATATTGCCGGTGTAGGTTTTGTCATGTATGTACAGATGTTGGAAGAAGCCGTAAATCGATTACGCAATGAAGGCTATACTAAAACTGTCGATGTGCGTACGACATTGGAAGTCAGAGTCGACGCCTTTATTGACGATACGTATATTGAGCATGGCGGGCAAAAAATCGAAATGTATCAACGGTTGGCTTTGGTACGTACGGAAGAAGCGTTAGAGGAATTGAAGAATGAATTGACAGACCGTTTCGGGAAACCGACCCGGGCTGTTCAAAACTTATTAAAAGCTACGCATTTACGAATTCGTGCACAAAAGGACTTGGTTTTGTCCGTCAGTCAAAAAGGTATAGGCCTCGAATTTCGTTGGAAAGATGAAGCTTCTTCGCCTAGGACGGAACTGTTTGAACCCGTGTTGCGAAAACGTTGCAAAAAGCTTCCCGGTCTTACTGCAACTTTCAGGTTTGATATGACTGGTATAGATGATGTGTTGGCATATATCGAATACATATTGAAGGCCTATGAAAAACAGGAGAGAATGAATGGTTAAGAATGTCTTTCTCCGCGGTGCGGCGGCATTAACCGTAGCCGGCATTGCCGTAAAAATCTTGGGCGGTGTCAATCGAATCCTCTTATCCCGAATTTTAGGAGGCGAAGGAATCGGCTTATATCAAATTGCTTATCCCGTGTATATGCTCGGGTTGAGTATTGCCGGAGCCGGCGTACCCATTGCTTTGTCCGTCATGGTGGCGGAGAAGGCGGCACAGGGTGATTATGCCGGTGCCGAACGGATTTTCAAGGTTATTTTTGCCTTTACGGCTTTTATGGCTTGTTCATTCGGCTTGCTGTTATTTGTCGGGGCAGGAGGTTTGATTTCCGCCGGATTGGTTCGCGATGTACGTGCTTATTCGGCATTGATTGTCTTGGCTCCGGCTTTGACCGTGTCTGTTCTTACCTGTGCCTTTCGCGGCTATTTCCAAGGGTTACAGCTCATGGTGCCGACAGCCGCGTCACAGATTTGTGATCAGTTTGTGCGCGTGTGCGTTATGTTGG
>NZ_JAQCUN010000127.1:378-3460 GCF_027685385.1 Megasphaera sp. AF13-6AC | reverse complement strand
GCCGTAATAAGGCCGCTCTCTACAGCCGCTTCCTTCAAGGTCAAGCCTTGGGAGGCGGCTTTTTTGGCAATACTGCAAGCCTTATCATACCCCACAAGAGGTACGAGGCCCGTAACTAAGATTAAGGATCGATGCAGATTTTCTTCAATTCGTTCCCTGTTCGGTTCAAGCCCTTTTATACAGTGCTTACCGAACGAATCCATAACATCCGTCAAAAGACGAATCGATTGAATCATGTTATAGGCCATAACGGGCATGAACACATTGAGTTCGAAGTTCCCCTGACTGGCTGCAAAGCCGACTGTCGCATCGTTTCCCATAACTTGTGCGGCTACCATGGTCACCGCTTCAGCCTGAGTGGGATTTACCTTGGACGGCATAATGGAACTACCCGGTTCGTTAGCGGGAATAATGAGTTCACCAATACCGCAACGAGGTCCCGACGCCAACCAGCGCACATCGTTGGCAATCTTCATCAAATCACAGGCCAAGGCTTTCAACATGCCGTGAGCGACAACGAGTTCATCCTTACTCGTCAAAGAGTGAAACTTATTTTTTGCCGTTCTGAATACCTTACCCGTCAGACGACTCAACTCTTCAGCAAAGAGAGGTCCGAACTCATTCGGGCAGTTGATGCCCGTACCCACAGCCGTTCCACCGGCAGCCAAATCACGCAAGAACTCGCATCCTTGCACGAGCATCTCCCGATTTCGTTCAATCATGCGGGCCCAACCGCTGATTTCCTGCCCTAAAGTCAAGGGCGTGGCATCCTGTAAATGCGTTCTTCCTATTTTTACAATGTCTTTATATTCTTCCGCCTTCTTTTCCAGCAGAGACTGCAACCGGTCCATGGCGGGGAAAAGGCGGTCTTCAATTAAGCACAACGTCGCCGCATGCATGGCCGTCGGAAAGACGTCGTTCGAGCTCTGCGATCGATTTACATGGTCATTAGGATGAACGGTTATACTTTCTCCCGCAGCGACGGCTATTTGGACAGCCTTTTTAGCAATTACTTCATTCATATTCATATTAAATTGCGTACCGCTACCGGTCATCCACACGGCCAGGGGAAAGTTTCCGTCCAAATGACCAGCCAGGATTTCATCGCAGGCCGCTTCAATAGCCCGAGTCCGCACATCATCCAAGTTTCCCAGCTTATTATTCGTTTCAGCCGCCGCTTTTTTCAAATAAGCAAAGACCGTAACCAATTCTTGGGGAATTTTTTCCGTACCGATTTGGAAGTTTTCCAGACTTCTCTGCGTCTGTGCTCCCCAAAGTTTGTCGGCAGGAACCTGTATTTCTCCTAATGAATCTTTCTCCGTCCTGTAATTCATGACATATCGCCCTCTCGTAATAAAAGCGGACTGCCTGCATATACAAGAAGTCCGCTTTATATATTTTTAAGACAAGTGTTTCAAGCCTTTTTGACCGATATCGCGACGAACTTGTTGGCCGTCAAAATGAATCCGTTCTACCTGAGCATAGGCCTTACTGATGGCATCCTGAAGAGAATCGCCCAGAGCCGTTACGCCCAAAACGCGGCCGCCGGCAGTGACAAATTTTCCGTCTTCTTTCTTAGTGCCCGAATGAAATACATAGACACTACCGTCCTTTTCTACGTCATCCAATCCGTCAATGACATCCCCCTTGTGTGACGATTCGGGATAGCCGGCCGAAGCCATAATGACGCAACACGCCGCTCCTTTATGCCAATGCACGTCTTGAGGATTTAATCGACCGGTAGCACAGTTATACATGATTTGAGCCAAGTCACCGTCCAATAAGGGCAGGACAACCTGCGTTTCCGGATCGCCGAACCGGCAATTAAATTCAACCACCTTCGGTCCCTCATCCGTCAGCATGAGACCTGCATATAAGCACCCCTTATAAGGAATACCTTCCTTAGCCAACCCGTCGACGACGGGACGCAAAATCTTTTCTTCTACGACTTGACGCCATTGATCCGTAAGAACGGGAGCAGGAGCATAGGCACCCATACCGCCCGTATTAGGGCCCTTGTCACCGTCAAAAATACGCTTGTGGTCTTGAGCCGCTACCATGGGAACGATGGTTTTACCGTCTACGAAAGCAAGTAAGCTTGCTTCTTCACCGACCATACACTCTTCTACGACGATTTGTCCGCCCGATTCGCCGAAAATGCGGTCCTTCATCATGGCGTCTACGGCATCCGTCGCATCCTTTACCGTCTGTGCCACGACTACACCCTTACCGGCTGCCAGACCGTCGGCTTTAATGACAATAGGAGCACCCTGTTTTTCGATATACGCCTTGGCCGCTTCTTTGTCCGTAAAGATTTCATAAGCCGCCGTAGGTACGCCGTATTTTTTCATCAAATCCTTGGCAAAGCCCTTCGATCCCTCAAGGCGAGCTGCCTCCTTAACGGGGCCGAAAACGGCAATGCCTTTGGCTTCAGCCGCATCCGCCAGCCCTTGTGTTAAAGGTACTTCGGGACCGACGACGAGTAAATCGATGCCTTCTTTTACGGCAAAATCCGTAATACCGGTCAAATCCGTTACGGATAAGGGGATGCATCGGGCCAAGTCGGACATGGCTTCACTTCCCGGAAAGGCATAAAGGCTTTCTACGGACGAACTTTCGTGTAATTTACGCACCAAGGCGTGTTCACGACCGCCGCCGCCGACTACTGCCACCTTCATTACGCCTTATCCCCCTTTCTTACTTCTTCCGTCAAATATGCGGCAATAGCCGCATCGTATTCAGCCGTATGAGTAAAGGCCAAGCGAGCTAAATTCAGGCGATAGGCATCGCTTAATTCGCCGTCTTTTTTCAAAAGTTCCGTAATCTCGCCGTACATATCGGGATTGGTTATAATGGCGACAAATTTATTATTCTTTGCAGCGGCGCGTACCATGCAGGGACCGCCGATATCAATGTTTTCAATGGCATCCGCCAAGGTTACATCCGGTTTGGCAATCGTTTCTCTAAAAGGATACAGGTTGACGACTACCAAATCGATGGGGGTAATACCGTGGTCTTTCATAGCCTGTACATGACTTTCATGATCACGCATGGCTAAAATAGCCCCGTGAATTTTCGGATG
>NZ_JAQCUN010000127.1:0-368 GCF_027685385.1 Megasphaera sp. AF13-6AC | reverse complement strand
CCCGTGAATTTTCGGATGCAGGGTCTTTACACGGCCGTCCATCATTTCGGGAAAACCCGTCACGTCCTGTACGGCCGTAACGGGAACGCCTGCATCGCGCAAAACCTTCATCGTACCGCCTGTAGAAATAATGTCTACACCCATAGCGGCCAATTCTTTACCGAACTCTACAATTCCTCTTTTATCGGATACACTCAATAAGGCTCTTTTTATTTTCACAACTGCCACTCCTCTTAGTCCTTAATACGTACTCGATTACCTGAAATTTCCAACTTGTCATCACAAAACAGGGAAACGGCTCGCACGTACGACGGGTGTTCCTTTGTCAGAATACGTGCCGCCAGGGTATCGGCCGTGTCATCGTCTTT
>NZ_JAQCUN010000126.1:3141-3500 GCF_027685385.1 Megasphaera sp. AF13-6AC | reverse complement strand
GTTTCGCCACGTCATGGCAGAGGATAACGCAATCATCTTCGTTCAGCTTTTCAGGTTTAACCATTACGCGAATTTCACGTCCTGCCTGAATAGCGAAACACTCTTCAACGCCTTCGAAAGATTTAGCGATTTCTTCCAACTTAGCCAATCGCTTCAAGTAGTTTTCCAAGGTTTCCCGACGTGCTCCCGGTCGAGCCGCCGACACGGCATCGGCTGCCGCTACCAAAACCGCTTCAACAGATGTTGCTTCTTCATCGCCGTGATGAGAAGCGATACAATTGATAACCGCCTTCGATTCGCCGTACTTCTTCGCTACATCGACGCCGATAGATACGTGCGTACCTTCCAAATCATGATCC
>NZ_JAQCUN010000126.1:0-3131 GCF_027685385.1 Megasphaera sp. AF13-6AC | reverse complement strand
AAATCATGATCCAAGGCCTTACCGATATCATGAATCAAGCCGCCGCGACGTGCCAAGTGGACATCGACACCCAATTCGGCCGCCATAATGCCGGCCAGCTGAGCCACCTCAATGGAGTGACGCAATACGTTTTGACCGTAACTGGTACGATACCGTAACCGACCGAGAGTTTTGATGACTTCCGGATGAAGGCCGTGAACACCCGCTTCATATGTAGCCTGTTCCCCGGCTTCACGAATCTTCTGGCTCACTTCTTTACGAGCTTTTTCAACCATTTCTTCAATGCGTGCCGGATGAATACGCCCGTCGACAATCAGTTTCTCCAAAGCCAGTCGAGCCACTTCACGACGAATAGGGTCGAAACAGGACAAAATAACAGCTTCCGGTGTATCGTCAATAATCAAATCAACGCCCGTCAGTGTTTCAATAGCCCGGATATTACGGCCTTCACGACCGATAATGCGACCCTTCATTTCATCATTAGGCAAGGATACGACGGACACCGTCGTTTCCGCTACGTGATCGGCTGCACATCTTTGAATAGCCAAGGAAATAATTTCCAACGACTTCTGTTCCGCTTCTTCTTTGGCTTCGTCTTCAAGAGACTTAATAAGCTGAGCCGTTTCGTGCTTAATTTCCGTCTTTACGTTGGCCAAAAGCAACTCTTTCGCATCGTCGTAAGAAAGTTCGGAAATTCGTTCCAACTCTGCCAGTTGCTGTTCATGTAACCGGTCAATCTTTTCACGAACCTTCGTAATTTCTCCTTCTTTACGAAGTAAAGCTTCTTCCTTCTTTTCCATCGTATCGAACTTCTTGTCCAAATGCTCTTCCTTCTGATTGAGGCGACGCATTTGGTGCTGCAGTTCACTGTGTCGTTCTTTATAGTCACGTTCCGCTTCACTACGTAAGCGTTGCGCTTCTTCTTTACCTTCAAGAATCGTTTCTTTACGCTGCGCTTCCGCGTCTTTTTTCGCCGCACTGATAATGCGAGCCGCTTCCGTTTCGGCACTGCCCAATTTACCTTCAGCGATTTTCAGACGATAGAAATAACCGGCACCGAGACCGGCCGCACCGCAAATTACAGCTGCCACAATAATTTCCGTCATACTCTGGTTCACCTCCTTTTCATTAAAAAAAGCCGAACTTGCGTCCGGCTTTTTTAGTATGAGTCTTTTCTCAATTCATCATTTTTCAAAAAACCATGATTACATATTATTTCCAGCATACATATACCGGTTATAATTATTGTAAAATTTTTTCAGTCGTCTGTCAAGCTGACAAAGTCCTCTAACGCCGCTCGTACAGCCTTTCCCGAAAACCCTCGGTTTTGCAGATAACGAATAATTTTCTGCTCATTATCACAACGGTTTTTAAATTTTTTGGCAACTAAAGCCAGGGCTACAGACACCTCATCATAGGCTTCCGTCTCCTCGGGAACGAGTAAAAATCGCAGACGCAATTTATTACAAATATAAGCATGCCCGTATTGTGCTTTTTGAGCATAATAGCGATATACGCCTTCAGCCAAGCGATGATCATCAAGAAACCGTTCACTTTTAAGCTTTTCCGTCACTTCATCAATGATCTCATCCGTCACTTCGCGGCATCTTAACTTGCGGCGTAACTCTTCTTCACTCAAAAAACGTACGTTTAAGAACCGTAGGGCCGCCCCGTAGGCTTCCTTATATTCCATAGTTCTTATTCGTCATCCGAAGCATGAGGCACGTCGGTCAACACTTCATCAAACTTTTCCGGTTCGGCTACGAGGGTATCGCGAATGATCTGTTCGATTTCAGCAGCCACATCGGCATGTTCTTTTAAGTAATTCTTAACATTTTCCTTACCCTGACCGAGACGTTCTCCCTTATAGGAATACCAGGTGCCGCTCTTTTCCAAAATTTCCATGGACGATCCCAGGTCAAGAAGAGTTCCCTCTTTAGATATCCCCGTGCCGTACATAATGTCGACTTCACAATTGCGGAAAGGCGGAGCCACCTTGTTTTTAACCACTTTAATGCGAGCTCGGTTACCGATTACATCCGTACCGGACTTAATGGCTTCTCCTTTGCGGATTTCCATACGCACGGAAGCGTAAAATTTCAATGCACGGCCGCCCGTCGTCGTTTCCGGATTGCCGAACATGATACCTACTTTTTCGCGTAACTGGTTGATGAAAATAACGATGGCCTTAGACTTGGAAATGATACCCGTCAACTTACGCAAAGCCTGGCTCATAAGACGAGCCTGCAGCCCTACGTGAGAGTCGCCCATTTCACCCTCGATTTCCGCCTTCGGTACAAGGGCTGCTACGGAGTCGACGACAATGATATCGATAGCCCCGCTGCGCACGAGTTCTTCCGTAATTTCCAGAGCCTGTTCACCGTTATCGGGCTGGGAAATGAGAAGATCCGCCGTATCGACACCCAAATGACGGGCATACACGGGGTCCAACGCATGTTCCGCATCGATAAAAGCGGCAATACCGCCGGCCTTTTGTGCCGAAGCAATGGCATGCAAAGCCAAGGTGGTTTTCCCCGACGATTCGGGGCCGTAAATTTCGATGACACGACCGCGCGGATACCCGCCGACGCCGACTGCCAAGTCAACAGCCAATGACCCGGACGAAATGACCTCCAGATTCATTTTTTCAGCCAAATCGCCGAGACGCATAATCGCACCCTTACCGAAATCTTTTTCAATTTTTTTCATAGCATTTTCCAATGCCGCTTGTTTCGCTTCCATGTAGAACCTCCTTACAACCGTTCCCTCATATATTGCAACAAATGGTAAACCGCCTTCGTAGCGGCTCTTTCTTTTACTTCTTTGCGATCGCCCGGAAAGACGCTCTTATAAACGACCGTCCCCTTCGGCCCGGCTACGCCGAAATAGACAAGCCCCACCGGCTGTTCATCCGTACCGCCGTCGGGACCGGCGATACCCGTCGTACTGACAGCTACATCACTGCCGTATAAAGCGCGACTTCCTTCAGCCATGGCCGCCGCCGTTTCTTCACTGACAGCCGTATAGGTTTGCAGTGTTTTTTCAGGAACACCCAACAACTTCGCCTTAATTTCATCCTGATACGTTCCTGCGGAACCCAGAAAATAAGCGGAACTTCCGGCAATATCCGT
>NZ_JAQCUN010000125.1:692-3505 GCF_027685385.1 Megasphaera sp. AF13-6AC | reverse complement strand
GAACGCCCAGATTGATGGTCGACGGAACTTGTTCGGAAGTATATAAGTAATAAGCCAAGTCTTCGGCAATTTCGCCCGAAACGATAGGAGAACGACTCGTATACGTCGTCTTTTCAGGCGTGAATCGTGTTACCGTTACTTCCCCGTCAGTACCGACGGCACCGCTTACATCCAATTTTCCGTTCGGTTTCAGCGGTAAATCGACAATGGGAGTATCCACATAGCCGCGAACTCGGTTGGAATTAAAAGCATCGACGTGAATAACACCCAAAGGCCCCTTACCGTCAATGCGAATGGTTACACCTTCTTTATTTTTATAATCGCCGGCTAGCAATAAGGCTCCCGTCATAGTGCGTCCCAAAGCCGCACAGGCTACGGGTGATAAGTTGTGCTTTGTTCGCGCCGTTTCCGTAATATCCTTTGTTACGGCTACCGCCAGACGAACGTTATCGTTACTTGTATAATGGACGATAAAATCCTTATATTTCATGTCTTTCATACTTGTACCTCTAATTGTTTATCTCTTCGTTCAAGTGCAATAACTTTATTTTTACAATACGTTTAACCGAATCTTCTACACGGCTACGCGGAATTCGTCCGTCTTTAAGAGCCGCTAATATACCGTCATATACTTCCTTTTCATGACCATATTCGTGGCAAATCAGAACTATGTCGGCACCGGCATTAATCGCCATGACTCCTAAGTCACGGAATGAGTGTTGTCTCGTAACGGCTCCCATTTCCATGTCGTCCGTAATGATTAATCCCTTGTACTGTAAGCCGTTACGCAGTAAATCCGTCATAATAGGCCAGGACAAAGAGGCAGGATGTTCTGCATCAAATCCCGTGGAAACCAAGTGTGAAACGAGAATAACGAATTTGGTCGTATCGTGAGAAGCCATGGTTTTTGTAAAGGGGATTAAATCACTTTGGAAGAGTTCGGATTTGGAAGTTGTAATAACGGAGGACGCCTCATGAGAATCTACCGCACTGCGACCGATTCCCGGAAAATGTTTTAATCCGTACATAATATGAGCGGCTTCGTAGCCGTAGGCAGCTGCATCGACAAACTTATACACCTGAGAAGCGTTGCCGCCGTATGAACGGGAATCGGTCGCACTCACATCGGCAACAGGCGCAAAATTCATATTAATTCCCATGCCTTTTAATTGCATACCTACGGAAAAGGCGTAGTCTTTAGCGGTTGCGGGATTTCCGCTACTGCCGACGGCTTGCTGTGACGGCGGAGCTTGTAAGTCATTTTTCATGCGAACTACATCGCCGCCTTCTTCATCAACCGCTATAAAAAGAGGTACTTTGGCCGAATTTTCCTTTTGCAGGTCTGTCGTTAACTCTTTGACTTGTTCCTGCGACTGCATATTGCGATCGAATAGAATAATATTCCCCGCTTTGTATTGATTAAGCATATAACGGGTATCATCCGTTACGGTCGTACCTTGAATGCCGATCATCATCATTTGTCCGACCTTTTCTTCGTCGGACATGGCATCGACGATCTTTTGTACACGTTCATCGATAGACAAATCGGCATCGTCGGCTACCGTTTTTTCATCATTAATAGGATATTCTTTGCCGCGAATCGTATCCGGTCCGCAACCGGTCATAAAAAGACCGGCTAATACTAAGAATCCTAACAATACTCTTTTCAATATATTCATAGTTTACGGCATTCCTTCCAAGGATGTGACCGTTTCCAAGGCGGTTTTTATCATATCGTTAAATCCTGTTTGTCGTGTATCGGCGTCGGCATGTTCGCCTGTAATTAAGTGATCGCTTACTGTCAAGAGAGCAAGCCCTCTGGCCTTATAGCGTGAAGCTAAAGTATAAAGAGCTGCCGTTTCCATGTCAACAGCCAAAATACCGAAGTCGGTCAATTTATCATTATCAATTTCCTCATCGTAAAAACGATCGACGGAGATAATATTTCCCGCCCTCACCTTCAGTCCGGTATTCACGGCTTGGTTATATGCCGTGTAGAGTAAGGTAAAGTCGGCCGTCGGAGCAAAAGCGATCGCAGGACCGAATATATTTCGTATAAGTGATGAATCCGTCGATGCAGCTTGAGCCAATACAACGTCGCCTATTTCTACCTCTTTTTGCATGGCACCGCAAGTCCCGACACGTACCAGGTTTTTCACCTGATATTCTTTGATGAGTTCCGTTGCATAAATGGAAAAAGACGGAATGCCCATACCCGTTCCCTGGACGGACAGCCGTTTACCTTTATAGGTTCCCGTGTATCCGAGCATATTGCGAATCTCGTTATAACACTCTACATTACTTAAATACGTTTCGGCGATGTATTTTGCTCGCAAGGGATCTCCCGGTAACAGAACCGTCTCGGCAATACTCCCCTGCTTGGCTCCTATATGAATAGACATATATGCCTCCTCTACAACTTTGAACGAATGGTCGTTAAATACGTAAGAAAGACTCCCGTCGCAAAACGCATCGGGAGCCGTCCTTTCCGAAAAGGGGCCGCTTAGATTTCTTTTAATAAATTAGCCATTTCAATAGCCGAAACAGCTACATCGAAGCCTTTGTTACCGGCTTTCGTACCGGCCCGTTCTACAGCCTGTTCGATATTTTCAGTCGTAACGACTCCGAATAAAACGGGATGACCTGTATGAAGGCTGATTTGAGCAATGCCCTTGGCTACTTCATTGCATACCAAATCATAATGCGATGTAGCACCGCGAATTACGGCACCGAGACAAATGACGGCGTCATATTTTCCCGATTCCGCCATTTTTTGAGCTACCAACGGGATTTCAAAGGCACCGGGAACCCAT
>NZ_JAQCUN010000125.1:0-682 GCF_027685385.1 Megasphaera sp. AF13-6AC | reverse complement strand
AGGCACCGGGAACCCATGCCTCCGTAATATCGTCGTCATTCACACCGTGACGGTGCAGTGCGTCGTAGGCACCGCCTAAGAGTCGACTGCCGATAAACTCGTTGAAACGAGCTATAACAATACCTATTTTAAGACCTGCTCCGAGTAATTGCCCTTCTTTAATCTGTGCCATAATATATCTCCTTTAATATAAAAATTTAAAATCCGTTTTCCAAAAGTGTTTGTAATGACAAAGAGCCGCCCTTTTTCTCATACGGAACGGTGAGCTTCATAATATATTTTGCTATAACATCCGTTTCCAGGTTGACAACGGCGCCGGCTTTTTTCTCCGACAAGGTCGTATGGCCCGATGTATGGGGAATAAGAGATACGGAGAACTCTGTGTCCGTCACGGAAACGACAGTCAAGCTGACACCGTCAATACAAACGGAGCCTTTTTCCACAATAAAACGCAATAAGTCGTCGGAGGCTGTAATATGGTATATATGTGCTATACCGTCTCGGACTATGCGGGAAACGGTCCCCGTACCGTCAATGTGTCCGCTCACGATATGTCCGCCTAAACGTCCGCCTACGGCGACGGCTCGTTCCAGATTCACCGTACTGCCGTTGCGAATATCTTTAAAAGACGAACGCCGCATGGTTTCATGCATTACATCGGCACAAAAAGAGCTGTCTGTCA
>NZ_JAQCUN010000124.1:0-3593 GCF_027685385.1 Megasphaera sp. AF13-6AC | reverse complement strand
ACAACACGTATTCATAAGAATGACATCGGCTAACTCGGGGTCTTCCGTCGGCGTGTATCCCAGCTCTTCCAACTGCCCTGCATACCGTTCCGAATCGGACTCGTTCATCTGACAACCGTAGGTCATTAAACAATAGTGCTTACTTGCCAATAAATCCATGTATAGTCTCCGTTACCTTCTTTTATAATACTTTTGAAATTCGTTTTTACATTTAATGATACCATATTACGGAAGACTACAACAGTACGAAAAGAAGGATACTCCGCACTTATGTTACCTTCCACAAATCAAAATAGCCGGGTATACTGCCTTAAATGAAGCGTATATTCTTATATGACTCGGAAATCATTACCTGATGCCGTTTAACAATTGTTTTTGCACTATTTATTTCTTTGAACCCTTCCTTTTGTTTTGCATAAAACCTTTTCATCTGCTATACTGTAATCAAAATAATCACTGATTTGGTATGAGACCGACCAGGGGAATTGCACCCCGTTTGCGGCATACCATTCGGTGATTTTTTATTTGCATGCGGCTTTATTTTCTTGCTATATTCATAATAGTGGAATGGTTGTTACCCGGAATGCTGCGTAAGGCTACGGGCGAATACGCCTGCTATTTTTATGTGTGTTGATTTGACGTAATTTACAAGAAACTTTGCCTATCCTTTTATCACTGACGGGATTGCTTCTCATATCTATCCTGATAAACATCCTCTCAAATACTTTCTTGTAAAATAAATACGATTTAAAAATATTTATCATATCTTTTGCATACCAAAACCGCCTGTCTCTCGAGAAACAGGCGGTTTATTCTTCTTTATATTCTTTCCTTAATAGCCTTTACAATCCGCTTCAGGCCTTCTGCAATGAGGGTCCGAGGCATAGCCAGGTTGAGTCGTACATAGCCCTGTGCATTGTCTACGAAGAGAGCGTCCCCTCCTTCGAGAAGAACACCGGCTTTGTTGGCGAAGAAGTCGGGAATATCTTCTACGTCAGCCAGATAAGTGCTTAAGTCTACCCATGCCAGATAGGTGGCATCGGGAATGACAAAATGTGTTTCCGGCAATTCCCTGTCGAGCGTCTCCTTAACAAAGGCGAAGTTTCCGTCCAAGTACGTCTTCATTTGATCAAGCCATTCCCCGCCTTTTTCATAGGCTGCCTGATGCGCCGCAATGGCTAGGGGATTAACGTTCATAGCGTACGAATTGGTATAGGCAATATACCATTCTTTCAACGTTTCATCTCGAATCAGGATTTCCGCAAACATAAGTCCCGCCATATTAAAGCATTTAGAAGCAGAGGTGCAAACAATAAGTTTGTCATAATCGGGCATGACTTTAGCCATAGGAATGTGCCGCTTCCCTTGGCGCAGAAGGTCGCAATGAATTTCATCGCTAATAATCCAAAGGTTATGTTTTTCTACAATAGCCGCAACCTTCTTCAATTCCTCCTCCGTCCATACACGACCGGTCGGATTGTGAGGGTTGCACCAAATCAAAAGCTTCGCCATAGGATGTGCGGCCGCCTTTTCCAAAGCGTCAAAGTCGATTTGCCAAACGCCCTTTTTATCTTTAACCAGACGATTAAAAACGGCCTGTTTTCCGTTGTACGTTAAAGGATGCTTAAAGTATCCGTAAGCCGGAGTATTGACAATGGCGTATTCGTGGTCCGTCAAAATAAATTCCGTCAACTTATAAAGAGCGGGAATGATGCCGAGAGAAAAGCAGAAATCCTTTCGTTCATAAGTCCAGTCGTACATTTTTTTACTCCACTTGTTATAAGCGTCGTAAAATTCCTGTTCAAAAACCTGACTATAGCCGAGAATTCGCTTATCCAAGCGTTCTTTTATAGCATCAATAATATGGGGGCACATGGCAAATTCCATATCGGCTACCCACATGCGAATAAATTCTTCGTCCTTAAAAGGGAACTTCTTTTTTCCTTCAAAATCATGAAAAATATAACCGCGGAATCCGTCCGTATTCATGGCATTTGTATGCCGACGATCGACAATCTCATCAAAATTATACTTCATTTTAATCCCCCTGAATCAGTATAGTTTAAAACTTAAAGTCATCATATCACACTGATTTTTGCTATGTCAAAGTAAAATGCCGACATACAAAAAACCGTGAAAAACCGCTACTTTACACCCAAATAGACTTATATACATCGCACGGCTACGATGTATCGGCAAGCCTTCACGGTATACAAAACGCCGGACAGACTATGTACTTTCACATTGCCTGTCCGGCATTTTGAGCCTATCAACTTATTCAGTTATCTGCAACTACCGGCCTGAAAAGGTCTTTACTACATCCAGACGCTGAATGGCCCGTTTCAATGCCAATTCGGCACGAACGTGGTCGATTTTTTCATTCTTGCTTGCTAAGCGGTCTTCCGCTCGATGTTTAGCAGCTTCCGCTCTCTTTACGTCAATGTCTTCAGGAAGTTCGGCCGCCGGCGTTACGATGGTGACCTTATTATCATTGACTTCCATGAAACCTTTGGCAACGGCGATCTTCTTTTCCGCTCCCTCTTTGGTAACCGTAAGGGGCCAAATGTCAAGAGATGCGATTAAGGGTGCATGACCGTGCATGACACCCAAATCACCGTCTAAAGCGCGCACAAGAACAAACTCTACATCATCGCAATATACGGAAGCATCAGGTGTAATGACCTCCAGACGGAGCGTTCTAGCGGTTTCTTCCATAGACTATTCTCCCTTCAGAGTCTTAGCCTTTTCGTACGCTTCCTCAATATTGCCGACCAGATAGAAAGCTTGTTCCGGCATGTCATCGCACTTACCGGAAAGAATTTCTTTAAAGCCCGCAATAGTTTCTTTCAACGGAACATAGCGACCGGGTTGACCCGTAAACTGTTCCGCAACGGCGAAAGGCTGACTGAGGAAACGCTGTACCTTACGAGCACGTGCAACCGTAAGCTTATCATCTTCCGACAATTCATCAATACCCAAGATGGCGATAATATCCTGCAAATCCTTGTACTTTTGAAGGATTGCCTGTACTTCGCGAGCCGTTTCGTAATGTTCTTCCCCGATAATATGGGGATCCAAAATACGCGATGTCGAGTCAAGGGGATCGACGGCCGGGTAAATACCCAATTCGGCGATTTGACGAGACAATACGGTCGTTGCATCCAAATGGGCGAACGTAGCGGCCGGAGCCGGGTCAGTCAAGTCATCGGCAGGGACGTAAACGGCCTGTACCGATGTAATCGAACCTTCCTTCGTCGACGTAATACGTTCCTGCAAGGCGCCGACGTCCGTGCCGAGCGTAGGCTGATAACCTACGGCTGACGGAATACGACCGAGCAATGCCGATACTTCCGAACCGGCCTGAATGAAACGGAAAATGTTGTCGACGAACAAAAGCACGTCCTGATGTTCTTTATCGCGGAAGTATTCCGCCATTGTAAGACCCGTAAGACCTACGCGCATACGAGCTCCGGGCGGTTCGTTCATCTGACCGTATACCAAAGCGGTCTTACTGATAACGCCCGATTCCTTCATTTCGTTCCACAAGTCATTACCTTCACGTGTACGTTCACCTACGCCCGTAAATACGGAGT
>NZ_JAQCUN010000123.1:0-3607 GCF_027685385.1 Megasphaera sp. AF13-6AC | reverse complement strand
GAGTAGTAATTCCGCGGAAAAGAAAGATTTGACTTTGGCGGCATCGAGCTTCAACTATGATGAAGTAAACGACAAGGTAGCCTTGGATGCCTTAAAGGCGAAAGGATACAATGTAAAAGTTATCGTATTGGAAGATGCGACGACCATGAACGAAGCTACCATGAATGGGGATATTGATGCGTCTTTGCATCAACATAAGCCGTGGATGGATTCGTACAATAAGTCTAAAGGGCGCGATATGGTAATGCTTCAGCCATATATTCATTATAACGTATTCGGTATGTATTCCGATAAATATAAGTCGCCGTCCGAATTGCCGCAGAATGCAAAGATCGTTATTCCTGAAGATCCTAGCAATACGGCACGAGCTTTGAATTTATTACAGCAACAAGGCCTGATTACCTTAAAAGAAGGCGTAACCTTGCCGACGCTGTTGGATATCGAATCGAATCCGAAGAACTTGCAGTTTACGAGCGTTAATACGGCTCAGGTCATGAAGTCTTTGCCTGATGTGGATGCCGTTTGCGTAGCCAAGATGTTCCAAATCAGCAATCACGTGCCCGACAGCACGCAGATTGCCGTCAGCACGGACTTGACCAAGTTTGCCGTAGGCTTTGTCGTAGCACCTCAGAATAAGGATGCACAGTGGGCTAAAGACTTGGTTGAAGCGTATACGAGTCCGGCCATGAAGGCTGAAATTGCTAAACTCTTCCAGGGAAGCTATATTACCTTGGATAATTAATTAAAATCTGTTCCGGTAAAGGTGGGGGGACGTACAATGAAGATTACAAAAGTCGATGTCATGCTTATCAATCCGAAGGCGGAAGATAATAAGCCGTGGACGCCGGTAGGTATTCGTATATACACGGATGCAGGTATTTACGGTGACGGCGAAGCGGCTATGGCCTACGGGAGTATTTCACGCGGTGCTTACGGAGCTGTCATTGATTTTTCGGAAAAGATTATCGGTAAGGACCCGCTCGATACGGAAGTCATATGGGAAGACTTGTACAAGTCTACGTTCTGGGCACAAAACGGCGGGCCCGTAACATTCGGGGCTATTTCTGCGATTGACGTTGCTTTATGGGATATTAAGGCTAAATACTTCGGAGTTCCTCTATATAAGTTACTGGGCGGTAAACAACGGGATAAGCTTCGTTGTTATGCCAGTCAGTTGCAGTTCGGGTGGGGACCCGTGCGTGTGGGATTGACGACGGCTCAAGAGTATGCGGATATTGCTAAAAAGGCAGTTGCCGAAGGCTATTCGGCAGTTAAGGTGGATTTTTTTACTTTTGATCGTGACGGGAGTCGGTTCAATCATGAACAAATGACACGACTGCTTCCGGCCTACTATGTGAACCTGGTGGAGGAACGAGTAGCTGCCGTGCGAGAAGCTATCGGACCTGATGTGGACCTCATCATGGAGAACCATTCAAATATTGATGCTCAAGGGGCTGTTCAGCTGGCTAAGATTGTGGAGAAGTATAATATCTTCATGTTTGAAGAACCGTGCACGCCGTCTCCGGATGTCAATAAGTTTGTTCATGATCACATTACAATTCCCGTGTCTCAAGGTGAACGTATTTATACACGTTGGCAGTATAAGCAATATTTCCAAGACGGTTCTATTCAGATGATTCAGCCCGATATAGGTAACTGTGGCGGCATTACGGAAACAAAGAAGGTTTGCGACATGGCTCATGCTTACGACGTAGGGGTACAGATTCATGTTTGCTCCAGCCCGATACTTACGGCAGCGGCCCTTCATTTAGAATCTGTATTGCCGAACTTCACCATTCACGAACATCACGTATATAACCTGCACAACTATAACAAGCAACTTTGCATTCACGACTATCAGCCGGAACATGGGTATTTCTCAATCCCCGAAATTCCCGGCATCGGCAATGAATGGAGCGAATATGCGTTTACCCATTGTCAACTGACAACTGTTGAATAATGTAAAATAGGCTCAACGAAGTTTGGGCCTGTTTTTTGAGAAGGGTATGAGCTTGTTTTCACGTATGCATGAAAACCGGATTGTATTTGCGTAAAAGGGGCGATATCTTGATTGAAATTCAGAATTTAAGAAAGGTATGGTCAGACGGGAAGATTGTTTTGGACGACATTAATCTGACCATTGAAGATGGTGATATTTACGCACTGGTTGGGCGCAGCGGTGCCGGAAAGTCTACGTTATTGCGCTGCATTAACGGCTTGGCTTCTTATAATGACGGCCATATTTTGTTGGACGGGAAAGAAGTAAAAGAGCTTTCATATAAAGAAATGCGAGATGTTCGTCGTCAGGTAGGCATGGTTTTGCAAAACTTTTCGCTCTTAGAACGGCGGACCGTTTATGAAAACGTGGCCTTACCCATGAAATGTTGGGGCTATTCGAATGCCGATATTAAGAAGAAAGTTACGGATTTGTTAGAACTGGTCGGCCTTGACGATAAGGCATCCGCTCGTCCGCGGAATCTGTCGGGCGGTCAGAAGCAGAGGGTTGCTATTGCCAGAGCCTTGACGATGGAACCGAAACTGTTGCTTAGCGATGAAGCGACGTCGGCATTGGATCCCAATACGAGCAGCTCTATTTTGGGGTTATTGCGAGAAATTAATCAAAAAACGGGAATTACGGTTATTGTCGTTACGCATCAGATGGAAGTAGTGCGTCAGATTTGTAATAAAGCTTGTATATTGGAAGACGGGAAAATTGCGGCTGAAGGTTCCGTGAAATCAGTCTTTATTAAACGTCCGGGAGCCCTAAAACGACTTTTAGGAGAAAGTGATGAAGGAGATGTACAGTCCAAAGAGTCTGTTATTCAAGTAGCCTATGATGTAAAAGACAGTACGTTGAACTTTCTCTCCGATATGGCAAGAGATTTGAATATATCATTTGAAACCTTAGGCGGTGGAATTGAAAGCTTTTCGTGTGATAAGATGGCTATTTTTCGATTAGGAATTTCAAGATCGGATAGGGAAAAGGTAGAACTATATTTAGCAGGAAAAGAATGTACGTGGAGCTACATAAATCAAGGGTCAGCAGAGAAAGAGCAGGTGATGTAAGATGCCGTTACAAAACATGTCTTTTGAACAGTTGGTGAACATGCTCATTGTGCCGGCCTTGTTGGCGACTTTGAAAATGTTGGTCTGGGCCATGGTTCTTTCCGTATTCTTCGGCCTTTGCATCGGCCTTGTATTAGCCTTGACTCGCAAGGGTGGCCTTTGCGAAAATTTTGTCATTTATCGGGCTTTCGATATCTTTGTCAGTGTAGTCAGGTCTTTCCCGTTTATTATTTTGATGATATCCATTATTCCGCTGACTAAGTTGATTATGGGAACGTCCATCGGTTGGCAGGCGGCCATAGTACCGTTAACCTTTGCCTGCTCTCCCTTTATGGGGCGTATTATTCAAAATGCCTTACAGGAAGTGAATCCGGCGCTTATTGAAGTCGCACAGTCCTTCGGAGCTTCTAAATTTCAAATTGTCATGCGGGTTATGGTCGTTGAGGCCATTCCGGCTATTGTATCAGGTGTTGTACTTGCAATTATCAACCTTCTCGGAGCCACGGCCATGGCCGGTGTTATTGGAGGCGGGGGACTCGGG
>NZ_JAQCUN010000122.1:0-3641 GCF_027685385.1 Megasphaera sp. AF13-6AC | reverse complement strand
GCCCGGCTCCGCCTCCGGTGAATTCATTTGCAAGCGCCCGTATGCCCGTTCCGTTTTCCCGAAAGCATGAACGTCTTCCCCGACCTTAAACAGGCGCTTTTTGAAGGGCTGATTAAACCACACCAGTTCTAAACCGCCCGTACCGTCACTGATTAGCACTTTGAGAATCGTCATACCGCGCCGCGGTCGTAGCTCAACGACAGACTTCACGGTTCCGTTGACAAGAACGGGCTGTTCCTCATTATTACTTATATCTTTTATGGCCCGTATTTTCGATCGATCTTCGTAAGTACGAGGAAAATACTGCACCAAATCACTTGCCGTTTCAAGTTTCATACGAGCAAACAGCTTAGCCCTGGCCGGTCCTATTCCTTTTATATCCTTTATAAACTTTATCATCTTTACACCGTCACTTCGCACACCCAAGGTGTACACCTTGTTATTTCCTTTTGTTTATTGTATCATATTTACGTATAGAATCAGGAATTTGAAGGTAAATAATTCTTGCTTTGCCTTATTTTTTATGCTATTATTTGTATGTTGTACTGTGACACTGCAAGGAGGTGTGTGCGTCATGGCAAATTATTGTGAAATTTGCGGCAAGGGTACCATGAGCGGTATGAACGTCAGCCATTCCCACTTGAAAACGAAAAGAACGTGGAAACCGAATATCCAAAGAGTACGTGCCATCGTAGACGGCGAAGCAAAACGCGTTAATGTTTGCACTCGTTGCCTTCGTTCCGGCAAAGTACAGCGCAATGCGTAAAGGAATATAAAAAGAGATGATTCTGTGACGAGTCATCTCTTTTTATGTGCCTTGAACGAACCGAAAAAGAACAGACCTGCCCTCAACTATAAAAAAACAGCCGTCTTGAAGTGACCTTCTCCATTTCAAGACGGCTGTTTTTTTACTCATCGTACAGCTCTTTATTCCGTTTTACAATATCCAAAATCAAGTTAGCCGTTTCTTCAATAGCCTTTGCCGACACGTCTATAACCGGACAGTGAAGACGACGCATGACGTTTTGTGCATATTCCAGTTCTTCATTGATTCGTTCTACATCGGCATAGTTTGCATCCGGTTCAAGACCCATAGCCCGCAACCGTTCAGACCGGATATAATTCAGTTTATACGGATCAATAACAAGCCCTACGATTTTCCGCGCCGGTACTTCAAATAGCTCCTGAGGTAAAGGCACTTCCGGTACCAAGGGCAGATTGGCCGCCTTTACGCGCTTATGTGCCAAATACATGGATAAAGGGGTCTTCGACGTTCGAGAAACGCCGATGATGACAATATCGGCCTTTAAAAACCCTAAGGGATTTTTGCCGTCGTCAAACTTAACAGCAAATTCGATAGCATCGACACGCTTGAAATATTCACCGTCCAGACGATGAATCATACCGGCCTTAATGGTCGGTTCCGTATCGGTCAAATGGCCGATACCGTTCATCATAGGTCCGATAATATCGATAACGGGAATATGGGCACTTTGCGCCAATGTGCTCAAACGTTTACGCAAAACAGGAGAAATGATGGTATAGCAAATCATGGCATTTTCATCCGTTGCCTTTTGTACAATTTCTTCAATTTGCTGTTCCGAACGAATATAGGGAAGTCTTACTATATTAAATTCCTGTTTATCATATTGGCTGGCCGCCGCTCGAGCAACGCGTTCCGCCGTTTCCCCCAAGGAGTCGGAGCAGGCGTAAATAATAGGTCTATCCATTTAGGCTCTCCTTCCTGCCGCACAATCTGCAAATAAGCGTGTAATATTAGTCTTTGATATACGACCTAAAATATGAAGCTCTTTCTTTTTCGACTGTTCGTCTTCTTCAATACGCACAACGGGCAAGCAGTCAATTTCAAATTCCAGCAAACGCTGTGCTGCCACTAAGGCCTTTTCATCGCCTTCAACATAAATGATTTTACTTACAGGTGTCATAACCATCCGTACCGGTAAGGTCCGTAAATCATTGTTGCCCATAGCGGCTTTCAACAAATCCTTTCGCGACACGAGCCCGACCAAAATTTCAGCGGCCGTTACGAATACAGTTCCCACATCTTCCGTAAACAAAGCAATAACCGCATCATAGGCCGTCATTTTCTCATCGATTACGACGGGTTGGGAAAGATAATCGGTTACGTTAATTTCTGTCAAAGCACGCGAAAGTAAATCTTCTTCCTTATTGCCCGTATAGAAATAACCTAACTTGGGTCTGGCATCAATAAGGCCCAACATGGTAAGAATGGCCAAATCCGACCGCAACGCCGCCCTGGTAACATGCAATTGCTCCGCAATATGTTGACCCGTCACGGGGCTATTTGTCCGAACAATTTTCAAAATTGTTTCCTGTCGTTCCGTCAACACGTGCATCACCTCCGACACGTGAAAAAACAGCGTACACTACTGTTATTTATCATACTATATTTTCTTTTTTAAAAAAAGCCTTGCTGCCAAAACAGCAAGGCTTTTAGTATGTCTGCAAGAAGGGAGGATTCTTTATTCCTACCAGCTGTAATCTTCCGTATCCGCCCTACCCTTTCCTGTGAGAGAATCCATGAGAATACGCTGTTCGATTTGTGCTACACTCTTACGCGTCGAAGCTACTACATCAGGGTTGACGGAAATAGAATCTATACCGCTCTTGATTAAGAATTCCGTAAAGTCCGGATATACACTCGGTGCCTGCCCGCAAATTGATACGGTCTTGCCTTCTTTATGTGCTACTTCGATTAAGTGACGAATAGCACGTTTTACAGCAAGGTTGCGTTCGTCAAAGAGAGGCGCTACCGTTTCGTTGTCTCTGTCGCAACCCATGACCAACATAGTCAAATCGTTTGAACCTATGGAATACCCGTCGACAAACTTATTGAACTGATCGGCCAGAATAATATTCGAAGGAATTTCAGCCATAAGCCATACCTTGAAGTCCGGTCCGCGATGGAGTCCTTCAGCATCCATTAATGCTACTACTTTTTCCATTTCATCAACGCGACGGCAGAAAGGAACCATAACATTCAAGTTCTTTAAACCGAATTCTTCACGCACTTTACGTACAGCTTTCAATTCCAATTTGAAAGCTTCAATGTATTTCGGATCATAGTATCTGGATGCACCGCGCCATCCAAGAAGAGCACTGCTTTCATTCGGCTCGAACTTATCTCCGCCTTTAAGGTCGCGATATTCACTCGATTTAAAATCGCTGAAACGCAAAGTAACCGGGCGGGGTGCCATAGCCTGGCACATCTTGCGAATACCTTCAGCCAATTGATCGACAACGCGTTCGGGATGTCCGATTTCGATGAGATATAACGGATGTTCGTGAATGAAGGTCGTCCAAATAAATTCTTCACGCATCAAGCCGATACCGTCGCAAGGTAATACGCTGTATTTTTCAGCCATGTCGGGGTTACCGAGATTCATATAAATCTTCGTGCCAGTAATCGGGGCCGGTTCAACAACAGTCATCCCGCCTTGAGCCTGTTCCTGTTTCGGTTTTACCAGATCTTCCACATACCCTTCATACACAACCCCGTTCGTTGCGTCAACCGTAATGTCGGCACCGTCATGAATCGTCGTCGTAGCTTCCGTGCTGCGACTCTTTGTGCCCACAATGCAGGGGATGCCGAGTTCACG
>NZ_JAQCUN010000121.1:3204-3772 GCF_027685385.1 Megasphaera sp. AF13-6AC | reverse complement strand
ACGGACAGAAAACAGCATGTATCATGTTTTACTCTCACAGAAACGATGTGCTATAATAATAAAGCGTTGTTTGTAAAGGAGAGTGAAGTCATGAAAAGACTGTTATTCTTGTCCTTATTGGCGATCTTTTGTCTGGTTCCCGTATTGAACGGTCAAGCTGTTGATAAGGCTCAAGTCAGTTCCGTGCGCATAGCGACTCGTAATGATGCGAATACGCCTTTCGTTCGGACGGTTCTGGACGTAAACAAAGCGGTTTCCCCGAAACTCGGGATTGATAAAGACGGTAAATACGTTACCGTTACTCTGCCCAATACTGAAGTAGCTAAAAACCTGCAAACCAAGTACAACGCAGATACGAATATAGTTACCAAGATGGGGTTGGCACGGCGAATTAATGATACGGATGTAGTTTTTAAGGTTCCCAATGCAGTAACGACCGCCGATGTCAAGGTCTTTACGCTCGGTCCTTCCGGTAGTGCCGCCAGCCGTGTTGTTATTGATATTAACGATAAATCCGGTAAGGTTAAACAGTGGAATAAATGGAAGCATTTGAATGTGAGCAGCAAGG
>NZ_JAQCUN010000121.1:0-3194 GCF_027685385.1 Megasphaera sp. AF13-6AC | reverse complement strand
ATGTGAGCAGCAAGGGAATCGGTAAGACAGATCCCACGGTAGCATCTAAAACAAAGCCGAAAGCAGTGCCTGTGTATAAACGATCGACAGAGGCCGGTTTACGGGGCAAGGTTATCTGCATTGATCCGGGGCATGGCGGTACGGATTCAGGAGCGGTAGGAGCCTATTCGCAAGAAAAGAATATTACCTTTGCCATTGCTAGCCGCGTACAATCCTTGCTTTCCGCACAGGGAGCGACAGTCGTCATGACGCGTACAGCCGATGTGGATGTATACGGACCGAATGCCGGAGCCGTTGAAGAACTTCAGGCCCGTTGCAATGTAGCCAATATTGCCGGAGCCGATGCTTTCATATCCATTCATATCGATTCCAGTGATTCATCCGAGCCCGGCGGTGTAACGGCTTACTATACGAGCGGTTCTCCCGACGGACAGCGCTTGGCCACGGATTTGCATGCCGCAAATATGAAAGCTACAACCTTTGATGATCGAGGAGTGCGTACGGCTAACTTCTATGTATTAAATCATACGGATATGCCGGCTACTCTCTTGGAACTCGGGTTTATGTCAAATCCTACAGAAGAAAAGACCTTGAACACCGATGCGCAACAGCAAAGTTTTGCTGAAAGTATCGTGGACGGACTAAGTAAATTCTTCACTTAATAAAACGAGGCTCTCATGTCTGTATTAGTTGACATGAGAGCTTTTGTCTTGTAAAATAGACTAGTCATAGCATACAGACGTGGCTGTGCATAAGCCGCATGAAGAGGCCTAAGTCCGCAAGGCGCCGTATTCAGCGAGTATAATGATGAGGAGGTGTCACCATGTACGCTATTATTAAAACCGGCGGTAAACAGTACCGTGTTCAGGAAGGCGAAACGATTTTCGTTGAAAAATTGGAAGCTGAAGTTGATTCGGCTGTCGTTTTTGACGCAGTACTCGCTGTTGGCGGCGAAGGAGATTTGAAAGTCGGAACTCCCGTCGTATCCGGAGCTAAAGTGACGGGGAAAGTTGTTGCTCAGGGCAAAGAAAAGAAGATTCTTGTCTTTAAGTACAAAGCCAAGTCCAACTACCGTCGTCGTCAGGGTCATCGTCAGCCTTTTACAAAGGTTGTCATTGAAAAGATTGAAGGCTAATGATACACATTAAGATGGAGAAGGACAGACAAGACAGATTATGCGGATTTATTGTAGACGGTCATGCCGATTACGCCGAAGCAGGATCTGATATTGTTTGTGCCGCCGTATCCGCTCTTACACAGACGGCTCTGCTCGGTATAATACGTTATGCCGGTGAAGAGAAGGTGGTGTATGAGCAAAGCGAAGGATTTTTGGCAGCTCATACGTTGAGTTTTGTCCCGGAAGTACCAATCGTATTGGAAACGGTCGTCTCCGGATTAAATGAAATTGCACGACAATATCCTGAATATGTCGTGCTAACTTAGTAATTCGGGAGGTGAACGAAATGTTCAAATTTGATTTACAGCTGTTTGCTCATAAAAAGGGTGTCGGCAGTACGCGTAACGGTCGTGACAGCGAATCTAAACGTCTTGGCGTCAAATTACACGACGGCGTTGTCTGCAAGGCAGGCAATATCCTCGTTCGCCAACGCGGTACGCACTTCCATCCCGGCACGAACGTCGGTATCGGCAAAGATGATACATTATTTGCAAAGGTTGCGGGCAAGGTTGCATATGAACGTGCCGGCCGTTATAATCGCAAGGTAAGCGTATATCCGGTGGAAGCATAAGGATATAAGCTAAAACTCCTTACAGCTATTGTAAGGAGTTTTTTTATGTAAATTCATAAAAATTGAATATAGTCAATAAAAAAAGTTTGTGATATACTGAACGTATCGTAAAAGGATTGACTTTCACTACGGGTATTATCGAAACGGGATACACCGAAAGAACGGTCTTTGTTACGATTAATAAACGACTTGTATCTCAATAGAGAGCGAGAACGGAGGAATGAAAATGGAAAAAGTTACGACCATGTCCGGGCGGCAAAGCTTTATGAATGTACGGCAGTTGACTATTGCCGGTCTGTTAACGGCTGTGACCGTTTTTTTAGGTGTCACAGGCTACGGTTTTATCCCCTTAGGCTTCATGAATGCTACCATATTGCATGTGCCGACAATTATAGCGGCTCTTACGGGTGGCCGAAGAGTCGGTATGACTGTAGGGTTTATGTTCGGTGTCTTTTCTTTTATTCAGACCTTGCGGGCACCGGCAATGTTAATGCTTTTTGCCGTGCAGACAAGTATTGTATATGACGCGGCTATCTGTATAGTGCCTCGCGTTTTATTGGGCCTTATTGCCTATGAAGTGAATGCGTTGGCGGAAAAGAGGGGCCTGTCCCTTTATACCAGGACGGCTTTAACGGCTGTAATCGCTACGGTTTGCCATACCGTTCTCTTCTTGGGAATGTATACGCTTCTCGTCGGCTCCGCTTTTGCAGAAGCACAGCAAATTCCCTTTACCAATGTCATTAATTTGATGATCGGCATTACGCTTACTAACGGAATTCCCGAAGCGATTGTCTGCGGGCTTATAGTAACTCCGGTAGTAACGGCATTGCGTAAGTCCGGTATTGTACGTTCATAAAAAATACCGCCTTCGGGCGGTATTTTTCACGGAATCGGAGGGAAATGACGTAGTGGAAGTATTTGTCAATAATGAACGAAGAGAGCTGAATGTAACGGACGGAGTGACGGGAAAAGACTATGCAACTGCTCTTATCTGCAGTGACCAGGTAGTGGATACGGATGAATATAATCGATTCGTTATGACTGAAACAGAGTATAACCGATGGAAAAATCTGTTAACCGTTTTACAGGAGTCTGAAGACTTGCGCCCCGACTTGATTCAGGCTGTAGGTAAGGAAAAGTTGGATAACTATATTTTTGAAGAAACGAAGTACCTTACTCAAGCTTCTTTGGTTATAAAGGAAGAAAATATCAGTTTAAAATTGCTAAAAAAAGCTTTACATGAAAAAAATTCGGTGTGGTTAAAGGAAAACGGTTTTGTCTAATAGGGGCATTTCGGTTATTCCCTTTTACAGTTTTGTGTAAACATGGTATGCTACATAAGTAAATCTACGGAGGGGAAGTCGAATCGGTGAAAAAAATATATGCTTGGGCTGTCGGTTTGGGATTGGCTTTTTTTGTTCTTTTTTTCGGAGTAATAGCTTATTG
>NZ_JAQCUN010000120.1:1237-3807 GCF_027685385.1 Megasphaera sp. AF13-6AC | reverse complement strand
AGCCGTTTCCAAGGTTTTCACTTCTGCTAAAGAGGCCTCTCTCGCTTCAACGGGGTTGATGCAATATTGTTTAATTACTTTCTTATCTTCATCCGTCAGATCGCCGGTAAACACGAAAACTCGAGCTGTCCGTACAACAGTGTCGTTTTTCATGGTCAACATTTGCAAACACTGCATAGCCGAATCGGCCCGCTGGTCATACTGCCCGGGCAGATATTCGATAGGCAGCACAAAGGCCCCGTCGGTTACAGGCAGGGTATCGTATACCGCATCCACAGGGGGTTCGGAAAAAATCATATCCTTGGCTGCCGCAAAGGCCGCATCGTCAAGACCGCTCAAATCGTAGCGATTGTACAAATGAACGTCCTTAAGTCCGTCAATCAGCAGGTTTTCTTTCAAGTCCGCACACATACGTCTTTCTTCATGTGCGAATGCATCTTTTTTAGCAACGTATAAACGACGAATGGATTGCATCGAGTGACCTCCTCAAGTCGATAAATAATTTACTCGTATAGATTATTATACGGCTATACGTCTGTTACTGGCAAGGCAAAAGGCCGTTACCTATGGACAAAATACGCCTCTATGTGTAAGATGTGTACCAATGAGAGGAGCTGTTACTATTGAAACGTGAATTACCTAAAGCCAATGAGGTGTGGCGACACTTTAAGAACAAATTATATTTGATCGTGTCTATTGCCACTCATTCGGAAACGCGAGAACCTTATGTCGTCTACAAGGCCCTATACGACGACTATGCAGATTATATTCGCCCTCTGGATATGTTTATGAGCGAGACGGACAAGGTCAAGTACCCTCAGGCCGAACAACACTGGCGATTTGAAAAGATAGCCGACGCGGCTGCTACGAACCCGTACCGACATGCGGACAGGAGGTAGTTTATGCGTTCACAATTTTTTGACGGCTTCAATTTTAATGATAAAAAATATAGCCTTGTAGCTATTGAAAAGCCGGACGAACTCTTTAATATAAAAAGCCTCCCCTTACGGCCTACGGTTTTTGATGAATCCTGTCTGCGCGGCTACTCGACGGTTTATCGGCTGGACGAGGAAAAACATCTTATTCTGTCGCAGTTATTTACCAATAACGGCGACGATAAAGCCCCCACTCTCTTCGGAGTAGAACCCGCTTCTTTTCATTCTCCTGCCGGCGACGTACGCTACGACTTGGAAAGACCCGTGAGCTATACAGGGTCTTTCTTGATTGCCTACAAGTTTATTCATGAATTCTTTACCCCCTTCGGCTACCAACTCCCCCATGCCTTCGAAACCGTATACGAATTAACGTTTGATAACGGCGTGTTTACCCGTGTAGAGGATCGCTCCGCAGCCGCCGCCCGCTTACGTACGGAATATGAACCGCCTGTAAACGCCAAGAAAAGGTTACAATCGAAGTTCGGCAATATGTTCAAAGGAAAATCGGAAGAATTCGGATTTGACGATGATATTATTGCCCAATATATGGATATAAGCTACGATACAAAGTATCTGTTTTAATATAACGCCTCCTGATAGGAGGCGTTATTCACATTTTCGTATATCACCGTAATCCTCAGTAGCTTATATCCGACTTCAATGGTATTATGAGAATATCTATACATAAAGGAGAGATTATAATGAGCCATACGATTAAAGATCTCGTCACCGCTTACGGTAATAAGGTGATAGATAACAGACGCTATTTACACGCACATCCGGAGCTGTCCTTTCAGGAAACCGATACGGCTCACTGGATTCGTGAACGCTTAGCCGCCGCAGGCATTCCTATATTAGAAGGAATTTCCGGCAACAGTACGGTCGGGTATCTCATCGGGTCCCAACCGGGGCCGTCTATCGGCCTGCGCGCCGACATCGATGCCTTGGGCCTTACGGAAGAAAGCGATTTTTCCTTTAAAAGCACGAAGCCGGGCGTTATGCACGCTTGCGGTCATGATGCTCATACAGCTGTGCTCATGGGTGTTGCCGAAATCCTCGCCGCCCATAAAGATCTTATAAAAGGCACGGTATACTTTATTTTCCAGCAAGGCGAAGAATTTCTGCCCGGCGGTGCCTGCACCCTTGTCGAAGAAGGAATTGCCGACAAGGTGGATGCTTTTTTCGCTATTCACGTCGATGCCGAAAGACCCTTCGGATCTGTTGATGTTCTGGAAGGAACTCGCTCTGCCGCCATCGCCACTTTTGAAATTACCGTCACGGGCAAAGGCGGCCACGGCAGCACTCCCCATACAGCCAACAATCCCCTCTTACCGGCTTCCGATCTGGTAGATGCTATCAGCATGATCCCCGCCATGAAATGCGGCCCTTTAGATAATGCGACAGTCAGTGTTACCTACTTACACAGCGGCACTCACGGTGTTGCCAACGTCATTCCCGAAACAGCGGTCTTAGGCGGTGCCGTACGTGTATTGGACACGCAGTTGCGCAGCTTTGTAACCGCGGAAATAAAACGCTTGGGAGAGACGATTCCCGCAGCCTACGCATGCAGTTCGGAGGTAACAATAGTCAACGGTTATCCGGCAGTTGTAAATGCACCGGCTTGCGTTACCGTCA
>NZ_JAQCUN010000120.1:0-1227 GCF_027685385.1 Megasphaera sp. AF13-6AC | reverse complement strand
GCTTGCGTTACCGTCATGCAGGAGTCGGCTCGTGAAATCGGTCTGGAAGTCGCTCACATCGACCCGCGTCTGGGCGGCGAAGACTTTGCTTATTACGGCATGAAAAAGCCGGCGGCCATCGCCTGGTTCGGCATGGCCGATGCAACGGGAAAGTACGCACCTACACCGCATCACAATCCGAAATTCCGTATTGATGATGAAACGGGGTTGCCGGCGGCCTTGGAATACATGCTCACTGTATATACTAAGGCTTGTAACGCCTTCATCGCTCATAATTAAGTCTCAAAGACAGGCAAAACGCCGACGACATAAGTCGTCGGCGTTTTCTTATATTCAGCCTTATTGGGGAGGCATAAATCCTCTTTCCATAGCCAAATAGGATTCATATCTTTCTTTCGCATCTTGTTCCGTCTTTTCAAACAGAGCCTCTGCCGAATCGGGGAAGGTCCGCAAGAGGGATGCGAATCGGGTTTCACCCATGAGGAAGTCGCGGAAGCTTTCCTTAGGCGGCTTCGAGTCGAGAATGAACGGATTCTTGCCTTCCTTCTTAAGAAGCGGGTTGTAACGCCATAAGTGCCAGTAACCGGCTTCTACAGCACGTTTTTGTTCCAACTGGCTCTGTCCCTGGCCGATTTTCAGGCCGTGGTTAATACACGGTGCATAACCGATAATGAGGGACGGACCGGGATAAGCTTCCGCTTCCTGCAAGGCCTTCATAAACTGATTCTTATCGGCGCCCATAGCGACCTGAGCTACATATACATAACCGTATGTCGCTTCCATGAGACCGAGGTCTTTTTTCTTCGTCTTCTTGCCCGATGCTGCGAACTGTGCTACAGCTGCCGTCGGCGTTGCCTTAGAAGCCTGACCGCCCGTATTGGAATATACTTCCGTATCGAATACGAGGACGTTAATGTCTTCGTTCATAGCCAAGACATGGTCAAGACCGCCGTAACCGATATCGTAAGCCCATCCGTCACCGCCGAAGAGCCACTGACTGCGTTTTACAAGGAACTGCTTCATCTTATAAACGCGTTCCAATTCAATGTGACCGTCTTTTTCAGCTTCCAACAGTGCCGTAACCTTTTCAGCCCGTTCGCGAGTGCCTTCGCTGACAGCCATCTTTTCTTTCCAGTCAAGGAGAGCTTCTTTCAAGGCCGTACTTGCAGCTGCGGATTTCAGAGCTTCTTCTACATAAGAAGCAAGGAGTTTACGTTCCGCTTTTTC
>NZ_JAQCUN010000012.1:19470-21532 GCF_027685385.1 Megasphaera sp. AF13-6AC | reverse complement strand
GTACTTATAATGTGTCTACCGTTGCGGGAGACGATTCATACAGTGTAGGTAATAATAATCGTGTCAGTGCGAATAATACCTTTGTCGTAGGGAATAACGTAACAACATCTCTGGAAAACGGGGTCGTCTTGGGCAACAATTCGACAGCTGAAAGTAGTGATGTAGTCGGCACTCCCGACTATACCTACAGTGACGGGACTACGGTCAGCTATGCCGGTAAAGTGCCTGTTTCCACTGTTTCCGTAGGGGCTTCGGGACAAGAGCGCACGATTACGCATGTAGCGGCAGGTCGTGTCAGTGAAAATTCTACGGATGCTGTCAACGGGTCTCAACTCTACGGGGCTAATCGGCAAATAGATAATTTGTATAGCCATATTGCCGGTCTCGGGAAAGAAGCCGATAAAGGATCCGCGAGAGCTGCGGCGTTGGCTGCATTGCATCCCTTACAGTTCGACCCGGACAATAGACTTCAGGTGATGGGCGGCTATGGACATTACAAAAATGCCAATGCACTGGCATTGGGAATAGGGTATTATAAGAGAGAAAACCTGCTTTTTACAGCCGGAGCTACCTTTAGTGAACATATTATGGCCAATATCGGCGTATCCTATAAATTGGGAGAAGAAAATACATCACAAAAAATTTCGCCCGCATTATATAATGCACTTGAACAACGGGTAGATATATTGGAAGCACAAAATAAGCAACTTCAGGAAACTGTCGCTATGCTTGTTAAAAAGATGAATGAGAAGTAGTTTTGCAGAAAATCGGTTCTGCCTGATATAAATAAAAAACGTAACTGAAAGGGAATTCTTTCAGTTACGTTTTTTATTTAATGTTCCCCAAATAGCAGCCGGATTTTTTCAGAAATTTTCCGTTAAAGACCGGGCTTAGAAATTGTCGAAGACGTGAAAAACGACAACCAGTTCCGTGAATCCGCAAATAAGGAAGAAAATGGCCGAGAACATCTGAATTCGTTTTTGTGACACATAGCGGTTAATGACCGTGCCGGCCAGTACGCCCAGTCCGTCGGCGGCAATCATGCCTGCTGTCGTACCGATTAATAGCGGAAGCCATTCGCCGAAGCGAGCAGCCATGGCAATGGTTGCTAATTGAGTTTTGTCTCCCGTTTCAGCTAGAAAGAAGGCAACAGCGACAGTCCAAAAGGGATTGATAAGCATCCTTTTATCTTTCAATTTTTCTTCCCTGTCATTACTGATGAGCGTGCCTATACCGAAAATAAAGAAGGTTGCCGCTGCTGCTAAATGAATGTAATCCATGTTGATTACCGTATTGACATAAATACCGATGATAATGGCGACGAGATGATTGGCGACAGTAGCGATGAGGACCGCCAACATAACCGTTTGCCAACGATACTTAGCGGCAAAGGCCATGACGAGAAGCTGGGTTTTATCACCCAGTTCGGCGAGAAAAACCATGAGAAAGGCTGTAAGAAAAGCAGTCATCAAAAACACTCCTGAAATTTAAAGGGCATCTTTTAAAGAAAGAACCGTCCCGTTTTTCAATTGAATGGATACAGGTTGAAGGACAGTGGATGTATTATCTAAAGACGGGAGATCTCTTAGTGTTTTTTGAGACGGGATTAAACCGTTTAAAGGGAAACGGGCTGTGAGAGACGTGCCGCTTTTATAAAGCGGTACGTGCAGGCGGGTCGTATATAAAACGGCGTCATCTTGTGTACGTTTTAATGTGAAGTCACAGACAATCGATTCTATGTCGGAGGTTCCCTGCGGGTATACGGGGGTGTAATCGAGACGTAAAAAAGTATTGTCATTGTTATCTGTTACCAGAGATGACTGTATGTTTTCAATATGCACGTACCTTTCCATGCGTTTGCTCACATCATCGTTGGAGAGGGCCAAGGCGTTCATGGAAGCGTCGTGGATGCATGATAAAAAAGCTGTGCTGTCATCTAAATCCGCAACCGTCCAAGTCCCGTTTATTCGTTTCATGATAAGGGTACAGGGGATGGAGGCCTGTAACGTATCGTTATACCAGTATACGGTTAACAAGGCTGTTGAATCGTCGACGGCATTGC
>NZ_JAQCUN010000012.1:0-19460 GCF_027685385.1 Megasphaera sp. AF13-6AC | reverse complement strand
ATCGTCGACGGCATTGCTGAAATCATGTGAGTCATAGTGCCAACCGGTAACGGGAATTATGAAGCCGAAGTTACGCAATGTATCCTTCAAATCATCAGACTTTAGGCTGTCCGAGTTTGCCGGTACATTTCCGTCAATGCCGTCAGACAGTAAGGTATGAAGGTCTTCGGCAAAAGACTCGCGGCTCGACAGCCCCGTAACTTTTAAAATGGCAGAGACAGTGTTTCCGTCCCGTCTTTGAGCCGCATTATCATATATGGAAAAGGCTAAGGCCTTATCGTTGACGGCTTTGAAAAAAGCGGACTTATCTTTCGCATCGGCTGATGTTATAATTCGATTAAACGCATAATCAGGAGTGTTTTTATAAATATAATGATAAGAAGAGATAAGGGCGGCAAGAGAAAAAATCAGTGCCAATAAGGCCGCGATTGTACGTATGTCAAATAAAACGGCATCGCGTGGTTTCATAGGAGTCCTTCTTTCGCATATACTCATATCAATAGAATAATATCTTATTATATCACGAAATAAAAGTAAGCGTTTAACAGGAGACTGGAGGAGAAAAATGGTTCGAAGTGAAGAAAATGAAATTGTCGGCCTTTATTGCGGCAGTCGCTTTATCAGCCTGCGTGAAGCGACGGGCAAGGAGCCGGATGCCTTGCCCGTATATGCCGCAACGCCGACGGGCAATAAAATTTTGGTTCGTTCGTGTTTGATGCTTTTAGCGGCTGCTACAGATGAAGTTTGTAAGGGCGGAGAAGTTGACGTGTTCTATCCTTTGAGTAAGGGATTATACGGGATTATTCACGGTACTCCCGAGATGACGGAAGAGCTTATCGAGCACATTCAGAAAAAGATGAATGAATTTGTGGAACGAAAAGAACCGATGCTTGTCGTGCAGGTGAGGGACTCGGGAACCTTATATAAGTGCGGAAGCATCTCTAAGTTCTTTGACGGACCATTAGTACCCCATGCCGGATATATACGTGCCGTTAAGGTGCGAGCCCGGGGAAAAGGGTTTGTTTTGGAAATACCTCAGATATACTGTCCTACGGAGCTTGCCCCGGTTGAAGACGTGCCGGGCATGGTTTCTCTTTTTACGGATGTAAGAAAATTTTATCGTAAGCTGGATTGCCGGTTTGTATCCGACTTGAATCGCCATATACGTGACGGCTCCGTTCAAACATTAATTGACAAGTGCGAGGCGAATGTGTCCGCGCGCTTTGAAAGCTTGGCGAATAGTATAAGAAACAGGCTGCCTATCGTCCGTACGGTTTTGATTGCCGGACCGACATCGTCCGGAAAGACGACCTTCGGAAAAAGGCTGGCCGCATGCCTCTATGAAAAAGATGTGAACTTATTGTCCCTGTCGCTGGATGATTACTTTGTAAATAGGGAAGATACGCCGAAAAATGAGGACGGTTCGTATGATTTTGAATCCTTACAAGCCGTGGATGTCGATTTATTCAACAGTCAAGCGGAACGTTTATTGCAAGGTGAGAGCGTATGTCTGCCGCATTTTGACTTCATTACGGGTAAACGTTATTACGACACGAAAAAGACAACCCTTTCTCGAGACGGTATATTGATCGTCGAAGGTCTGCACGCTTTGAATGATAAACTCGTTCGATATGTGTCGAGAGAAAGGCAATACAAAGTTTCCGTAGGGGTTTGGACGCAGTTACCTGTAGATGAGCTGAACCGCATATCAACATCGGATACACGTATCATTAGAAGGCTGATTCGAGATAACCGTACACGCGGGAGAAATCCGGAAGTGACATTGGAAGCATGGGACGGGGTACGACGAGGAGAAGACATAAATATTTATCCGTATAGACAAGATGCGGATGCTCTCTTCGATACGTCCTTACTTTATGAGTGGGCTGTTATGAAGCCTCAGGCCGAGGCATTACTGGCAACTGTAGGCCGGGACAGTCCGTACTATTTGGAAGCACGACGACTTTGTGAGGTGTTGACACACTTCCTGCCGCTTTCTGTTGAAGTCGTGCCGAAAAAATCGTTATTGCGTGAATTTATAGGTGAAGAAGGGACGGCCTGTGAATCTATTTGACAAAGAATAGGGCCGTCGCTATAATAATATAGTCGAGGTAGAGAAGATGAGGATTCAAGTCGAAAATGCGCGTAAAGAGGAAGGGAAGCACTTTTCCTTTTCTTTTGTACAACCTGCTTCAAAACTGGGCGATATAGATGACATGCCGTGGAAAGATAACGATATCTCTGTAGAAGGAGAATATTGGTTCGACGGGAGTCATCTGATTGTTGAAGGTGTCATTCATACTCGCGGTATATACGAGTGTGCGTCTTGCCTGGCGCCTGTTGAAGCGGAACGCGATGCAGCACTGTCTGAAGTCTATGGTACGGAAGCACAGCTTCCCGAAGATGTCAATCCGTATAACGGAGAGTACATCGATTTGACGGAGACGATTAGAGAGCTCTTGATCCTGAGCGAGCCTATGAAGGTCTTGTGTCGGCCTGATTGTGCAGGCCTTTGCCCTCAATGCGGGGCAAACCTCAATGAAGGTGCTTGCAGTTGTCCTACCGACAGGGTAGACCCGAGATTAGCAGTGCTTAGCGATTGGTTAAAGTCGTAAGTACTGACATTCGTATCAAGATTTTAAGGAGGTGCAGATAATGGCAGTACCGAAGAACAGATTGTCCCAAACACGCCAAAAACGTCGTCGCGCTAACTGGAAATTGACAGCTCCGGGATTTGTAGAATGCCCGCAGTGTCATGAAGCAGTTATGCCTCATCACGTATGCCCTACTTGCGGTTTTTATAAGGGCAAGCAAGTCGTAAATAATACGGCAGCGGAATAAGAATTGATGGGTGGACTTATGTTCACCTTTATACCGAGAAGGAAACGTTTTTTAACGTACCGTCTCGGTATTTTTACGGAAACAGGGGATTGTAAGAGCTGTACATTCGTTATGTGTACCTCTTACAGTCCCCTGTTTAGCTTATGAAGTATATTCTTATACATACAATGCAGTTCTTAATATATATCGGCAACCGGTAATTTGTATCTATATTGACTATATTTTGACGTAATTCTATAATGGAATTGATAATAAAAGCTGTTATTCGCATAAATTTCAAAAAGATGGGAGCTATTATTAATGAATAGATCGTTACTATTAAATGGCTTGATTCTGGGTACCTTGCTTTGTACGGGAACCATCACGGCGAGGGCTGTTGATGCCGATGTACAATCAGGTATAGCAGCTGCGGCTCCGCGTGAAACTCGAGCACAAGCCGTTCATTCTACGTGGCGGGATCGTACGGATATAGCGGTAGGGGTCCAGACGGGAAGCTCATCTGAAGGACATGAAAGCCTTTTTCCTACAGATGACCACAATCAGTTCTATCGTCAAAAAAAGGATTACGGGAATTTGACGAAGGCCTATGTAGAAACCTTGCAACCGATCACTCATTATGATGAAAATGCCAAAAGTGTTGTATTTGTACAAGGGCGCATCGGTCGTAGCGGTGAAAAAATCAGATCTTACGGTCTGCGAGGCTATTTTCTTCCCGAAAAGGTAACCACACCTGTCGGACTGTCCTTTAAAGCCATAAACGTCGATGAGGACTCGTCGAAAACGTTGGGGAACACGGCCTCGATCGGCGTGGGGTATCGTAGACTTAGTGCACATGAACATGCCTATATAGGTGTAAATGCTTTTTATGACCATGCTTTCAGCGGCGGGTATCATCGTATCAGTGCCGGTGTAGAATATGTAAACGGATTTAATACCGTATATGCCAATGCCTATAAAGGGCTGTCGCAAGGAGGCCTCGTTAAAGGTCGCGGCGGTACGGCACCTCCGGCGCGGTTATATCCCGAAGGGCTTCCTCCGAGGGCGGCGGACGGCAACTATTACGGCATAATTCCTGGAGAAAACTATACTACCTATACTTTGGATAAGGCTCTCGGCGGCTATGATATTGCCTATGTAAGAGACTTTAAAAATGCACGCTGGGCACGAGCTTATGTTAACGGGTATTATTGGCGCGGCGGTAGTTTTAATCATGAACAGGAATATCGTTACGGGCGTCCCGGACATTGGACCGTTCCCTTGTTTTTATCTAGAAAAAACACTCACTATAAGGGACTTAAAGTCGGTGCGGAATTACAACTGACACCTCATATCTCTCTGGATATAGGGTATAACAGCGGCAATCACGCTTCTAAGGGTATGTATGGAGTTGTTAAATATACCTTGGGAGCTTCACGCTTTGCTTATTGGGGCGGGAAACACAGTGATGATATTATCACGACGGCTCGGGCCAAGATGCTTGACAAGGTACGGCGTCAAGACATGGTTGTTGAGTCTATGTATGATATAGAATATTTCTACTTGGCACCTATAGATCATTTATAGAATATGAGGTAAAGAAATGAGAAAACATTTTGCACTAAAGTATCTACTCTTGGGCGGCTTGATCGGGGCAACTACTGTTACGGCTCTGGCCGCCGATGCGGAGGTTCAGGCAGCACAGAGTATGTCACAAGAAGAAGTACGGCGAGAAGCCGTTCGCTCTACGTGGCGGGACCGTACGGATATCGTCATAGGCGCACAAAGCTATAAATCTCAGGCCGGTTATGGTGAAGGGTCCCCTAATGTAGAGACCTCTCATCCTGCATATCTCCCCTCACACATGAATAATGCATCGGGGACGGATGTGAACGCTAAGTTTTATGTAGAAACTCTCCATCCGGTGACGCACTATGATGAAAATTCGAAAAGTGTCGTCTTTGTACAAGGCGGGGCGGGACGTAACGGCGAAAAGATAAAAACCGTGTCTTTAACGGGAGGTCGCTGGGTTATGAACCCTCGGACCGGTTACGGGTATTTACATCCCGTTTTTTCGGGTCGTGTCGAGTCTGTCGGAACGACGGCCAATATAGGCGTCGGCTATCGTCGTCTCAGTAAGGATGAAAACGCTTTCTGGGGTGCCAATGCTTTCTATGACCATGCCTTTACGGGCGGCTATAATCGTGTGAGTGCCGGTGCGGAGTACGTGACGGGGTATAATGAGTTTCGTATCAATGTATACCAGGGTCTGGGCGGCAAGAAAAATGATATTAAGGTGAACGGATATCTGGGAAATTTTAGCGGCAATTACTATGCAGATTATCTGCGGCTAAGGAATCCTGACGGCAGTCTCGGAGGAATCTCGGGCGGTGTTATCCGTTATGATTCGAGGACTTATGACAGAGCTCTCGGCGGTATCGATTTTGAGTATGCCCGTACATTTAAAAATGCTCGTTGGTTGCGAGCCTATATAGACGGGTATTATTGGCGGAGCTCCCACCCGGCAGTGAGACCCGGATTGGGCGGGACTATTTCGGGAAAGCGTGCAACCCGCGGTTTTAAAGTAGGAGCCGAAATGAACCTGACGCCGCATCTTACTATGGATATAGGTTTCCAAACCGGATCCGGCGACCCGAAGGGGGTTTTTGCAGATAACGGCGGCGGCGGTTTCAACCTTCGTCAAACAGGTCATGACAGCTTGAACGGCGTTTATGTAATGCTCAGGTATACGCTTGGTAAGTCACGCTTTGCTTGGCATGGCGGTAAACACAGTGATGATGTTGTTACTGTGGCTCGTGCCAAGATGCTCGATAAGGTGCGGCGAAGCGAATTAGTCATTGATTCGACCTATCAGGAAGCTTGGGATGGGGAAATGTATTCGGAACTGTAAGGTATTTATAGACATAATAGTAAAAACGACACTGACCGTATATCGGTCGGTGTCGTTTTTCGTGTGTGTCGGTGTTTGACTTTATAAAATGGAAGTTAATTCAGAAGGATGGTTAATGAGAAAAGTCGGCTTCAGGCGAGCTAAGAAATCTTTGTCACGAAACCCCCAGGTAACAAGGATAACGTCGGTACCTGCGTTTTGGGCCGTTTGAAAATCCACTTCCGAGTCGCCGACATAGACGGCTTCGGCCGGCGTGAGATTGAAACGGCGGAGAGCTTCAAGGATCATTTGCGGAGCCGGTTTTTTCGGTATGGCTGACGTTTCTCCCAGGGAGAATTCCGCATAGTTACGAAAGAATTTATTATGCAAGGTTGTTACGGCTTCTTGCCCCTTATTGGAAACAACGGCCAGACGATAGCCTTTTATCTTCAGGTATTGTAAGGCTTCGGGAATGCCGTCATAAGGACAGGTATGACGACGGCAGCGTATGGCATAATCTTGCTTAAAGTCTTCCGCCATACGGGCGCGCTCCTCTTCAGAGGCGTCGGGAGCCGAACTTTTCATGAGCCCCGAGTAGCCGTAGCCTAAGTTTGCACGAACTTTTTCACGAGTCAAGACGGAAAGGCCGCGACTCTTAAAGACTTCGGCCAGGCTATCGGTTAAATCGGTGAGTGTATCCAGAACTGTTCCGTCCATATCGAAAAGAACGGCTTTATAAAATTTCATTTTTATGCCTCCTGCCAATTACGAAAACTTATTTTTTATTATAGAATATGCTTTTTGCCTTGTCTAACGGTAAAAAAAGATACAAACGAGTGCGTCTGTGTGATACAATTATACGGAATGTATTCAGTATTTCGGAAAGAGGAGTGGAGATGTATGAGTCAATTTCTACCGTATATTTTGGTAGTCGGCACGATTATTGTGTTTTTTGCCGTATGTTACCTTGTCTATTCAGGGGACGATAAAAAGAAGGAACATCGTGAAGAGCCCCCTGTCTTAAAAGAACGGCACCATGCGCCGCCTCATCACTCTGCAGGAGAAGGAACGAAAGGACAGTATACGCCTGTTGGGCAAGAGCCTGGAACTGTTCGGAGTGAGTCTAAATCTGTACAGGTACATCGTAAGGAAACAAAGACTACGCCCGGTTATTTAACGAAAGACGGTCGTATCGTCGGGGTCGACGGAGAAGTACTGTACAGTGAGAAACATCGACAGGAAGCGGATAATGCCGAAAACACTCGAGTTCTTAAACGTGAAGAAGTAAAAGCGGCTATACAAAAAGCTCGGGCAGCTCAAGACGCGGGATCCGAAAAAGAGGAAAAAACGGGGCGTCAATCATTAGCTGATATTGCCGCTGTCGTGGCTGCCGATTTAGCGGCTAAAGAAGCCGATAAAGTAAAACCTCGGGAAGAGGCGGAAGATAGAGTTGTATTAGATGCGACTCAACCCGTTCCCGTTTTGTCGGAAGTGTTAAGGAAAGGTGAAACACCTGAAGCACCGGTTCAGCAGGAAACGACTGAGGAAAGGGGTGTACCGTCAGTAAGGGTGCAGGAAAACGATAAAGCGGAAGAACAGCCGTGGCGTCGAGGTAATTTGGCAGAGTCCCCTGTCATTTCCCGGTGTACGGAACATTTCTTAAAGCAATATACTATTGTTCGTACGGATTTGAAGAAGCAAGTTCAATATATTACGGATGCCGCTTTTCGCTCCGTAGGTGCTACTCTTGATGACGAACGCGAAAAGGTGCTTTCTTCTTTTGCGGTTCAGGATGCATTACGGCAGGTACAAAAAACTTATACGGCTCACCCCGAGTCTTTTGTGGAAGCCGTTGTAACCCGTGCCTTTGCCGATGTGGTTCGTTGTCCCGAAACATCGACGCGTCACCTTGTGGCTACGGACGCGCTGAAGGTTATGCCCTCTTTGTCGCGGCCTCACTATCGGATTTTGGCTCTTTTATTGCTGTTTCTTTATTCGAGAAACACGCATAATGTTGATAAGGAAACGTTCGGACAGTATATGGAAAAATATGTGCTGCCCATTGTCGATCGCTTTCCGACGGAACGGCCTTATTATCAGCAATTGGACTATCTTCATTGTACGGCTGTCGAAGCCAAGGGTACGACCTTTGCGGCTCTTTTGGGAGATTCGTATCCGCTCTTATTCCGTTATAGAGGCTTTACGGAAGAAGAATTACGTAAGGCCTTGCAGGATGAATTCCTGCCCGGAGAATTTGTCGTACAGTCTTTTAATTCGCCCTTATATAAATTGGCTCTCATCGACGAAACCATGTCTTCGCGCTTTTTCCGTATGGCCGGTATAGAAAATCGAGGTACACAGGATCGATTGTTGCGTTTGGCACGCAAGCGCCCGGCGAATTTCAGCGGCGAAGAAGCTTTGGATGTCATGGAAGGCATTTCACCTGTTTTGGCGGATATCAGTGATATTTGGGACAGCACGATGCTACGCGTTTCGACCTTGTCGCTTCTCGGTTTGTACCTCGGGCAGGGATATATCAAGGAAATTATCGGAGAAGAATTCGATTTAAGTCGTTGGTTTGAATAAAAGGAGCTATTGTGAAAAAAATACGTAAGGCCGTTATTCCCGCTGCCGGGTTCGGCACACGATTTTTGCCGGCTACCAAGGCGACGCCGAAAGAAATGTTACCCATTGTCGATAAACCGACTATTCAGTATATCGTAGAAGAAGCCTTGGCAAGCGGTATTGAAGAAATTTTGATTATCAGCGGACATGCCAAAAGAGCCATTGAGGATCATTTTGATACGACGCCCGGATTGGAGCAGCATTTAGAGCAAAGCGGTAAAGAAGACTTGTTAAAGCTGGTTCGGGATATTTCGGAAATCAATATCCATTATATTCGACAAAAACATATGCGCGGTCTCGGTGATGCCGTTTTGTGTGCCCGCTCCTTTATTGATAACGAGCCTTTTGCCGTATTGCTCGGAGATGATGTCGTCTATAACCGGGAAAAACCGGCACTGCAGCAAATGATTGATGTATTCAACGATGTAAACGCTACGGTTCTCGGTTGCCAGGAAGTGGCCCCTGAAAGAGTATCGTCTTACGGTATCGTGGCAGGCACTCAAGTGAGCGAAAATCTTTTGCGTGTAACGGATATGATTGAAAAACCATCTCTTCATGAGGCCCCCGGCCGTACAGCCGTCTTGGGCAGGTATATTATTACTCCCTGTATTTTTGAAACATTGCAGCATACACAGCCCGGAAAAGGCGGAGAGATTCAGTTGACCGATGCGTTGAAAGAAATGGCTCATCGTGAACCCGTATATGCCTATTGCTTTAAAGGCAAGCGATATGATGTAGGTAATAAGTTAGGCTTTTTACAAGCTACCGTAGAATATGCCTTGCGTGATGAAGAGTTGGGTGGCGATTTTTACGAGTATTTAAGAGATATCGTTACCCATAAAGTGAATACGGAAAAATAAAAGTAATGTTTGTGTCTTGACAATTCTCAAAACTAAATGTAGAATTGAGAACAGGCAAAAACAATTGCTATAAGTTATGGAAAAGGAGATGTCGAACATGTTTCAAAACAGCGATTTTTGGATTGGCTTGGGCGTAGGTGTTATTGCCGGCGTTTTCGGTTATAAATTGATGGCTGAAAGAGAACAGCAGCTTCTCGCACTTCAGCAACCGGCAGTTGGCAGCGTGGCTACGAACGTACCCTTGGCTGAATTACAACGCCAGAAGGAAGAATTGGAAGATCTTATTGCCGCTCAGGAAGCTGAACAGGCTTAAGGCATAGGGCTAAAGAAACTGCCGCCACTTGTGGCGGCAGTTTCTTTTAAAAATGATACCTTTTCTTATGAAAAAATGATATAATAAAGGAGTTCGAACAACTATGTTTCACTTTTCAAAGTGGGATTTTATTATTCGCACCGTATCGGTTCGCTCCTATATACCCGGAAGAATACGTTTACAAAGTAAACGACTTATCAATAACCAGTCTTTAGTTCGGCAGGTGTATGAGCACATTTCGGCGTATAAGGAAATCGAAACGGTCGAAGTGAATCCGCTTACAGGATCCGTATTGTTGACCTATAAGCCGGATGTACTGCGTGCCAATAGGGAATTGGCTGAAGTCGAACAATATATAATGAACCATGTTGAAAGGAGGACCTAATTGTGTCCTATGTATCCGGATTTATGCTGGGCGCCTCTATCGGTAAGGCCGTTCACTCGTTTTTACACGGCTCGCCTCAGTCAGCGGCTACTCCCGGTCGGGGGTTTGTAAGTACCCCGCAGAATGTACGGACCGCACCCTCGACAAACTGTGTAATACCGGCCTTTGCCTGTGTATCCGCATTGCCCGGTCGGAGACGGTATCGTGCAGCGGCTCTTGTGGGAAATGCAAGTCTTGCCGATTTATTACAGGAAGGTTTGGAAAAAGTGAAGGGCATTACGTCTGTACAGGTAAATGTTACAACGGGCGGTATTCTTATCTGTGCTGAAGACGACTCTGTTTTTAAACGCGTGGAAGTCTTCCTGGAAGGACGCTTTTTTCTGTCGCCCTGTGTAAGAGAGACGATAATGCGGCCGCAAATGCCGCACAGACAGCCTGCTTCGGAATATAAGCATACGTTGCAGGAAGTAATGGGAACTATGAGTGATTATATTTACGAACGCACACACCGCCTTTTCGATTTGCGCTCCCTTGTTTCATTCATTCTCATCGTTCGCGGTATTCGCCGTATGGTAACCCTCGATGAAATGCCTTCGGGTCCGCAAATGTTGTGGTGGGCTGTAGCACTTTTACGCGGAAAGTAGGGATAAGTATGTATAATTCATATAAAGTGCCGTTGCGCGCATTTTTGCCGACGCTTATGCGTCCGATTCTTGCTGCGCAGTTACGACGCATTCGCGGTGTTGTGGCAGCCTCGGCTGATGATAAAGAAGTTGTTCTGTATTACAAGGGCTTACTTGATATGCGGGCCATTACCCGATTTATCCGTCAGTTTGAAGATAAACGGGGAGTAAAGAAAGAAGAAAAAAGTGATTTGGATGCATCGGCGTATCGTCGCGAAGCTATTTTATCCGTCGGCGGCTTTATTGCCATGAACATTTTGAACAAGACGAATCCTGAATTCTATGCTTCAATGTTGCTTGTTCGTCGTCTCTTTACCCTTTTCATAGCCCGCCGCTTTATTAAAAACGGCATTGCCGGCATTATTGAGGATAAACAGGCCAATGCGGACACATTGACGGCTACGGCGGTTATTGCTTCCGTCTTGTCCGGTAAGCCTGAATCGAGCTTGACCTTACTGGCTCTTTCCAACGGGGCTGAAATGTTGACTGAATATGCGGCTGAAAAGGCTCGTAGTCAGATCTCCAGCTTACTTAAATTGGATCAGCGTGATGTTTGGCTCGTTGAAGACGGACGGGAACGCAAGGTTCCTGTAGACTCGTTGAAACCCGGCGACTGTATAGCTGTTCACTTAGGTGAAAAGATTTGCGTCGACGGTAAGGTTATCGGCGGCAATGCGGCTGTTAACCAAGCCTCCATTACCGGTGAATCGGCTCCGGCTATTAAGCAGGAAGGATCTTCCGTTTATGCAGGGTCGGTTATTGAAGCGGGTGACCTGATCATGACCGTTGAAAAAGTCGGTAAGGATACGTCCTTGGCACAGATTATTCACTTGGTTGAAGAAGCGCAAACTCGTCGTGCACCCGTACAAAACTTTGCCGACAAGATGGCAAACATGCTCGTACCCGTTTCCTTTATCGGTGCCGCTATTATTTACGGGGCTACGAAAGATTGGCAACGTGTCCTGAACCTGCTCTTTATCGATTTCTCTTGCGGCCTGAAGCTATCGACGGCAACGGCTATTTCCGCAGCTATCGGGGTAGCGGCTAAGCAAGGGATCCTCATTAAAGGCGGTAATTATATTGAAAACCTTTCCAATGTCGATACGGTAGTCCTTGATAAGACGGGTACCATTACTATCGGTGTACCTCAAATTTCTCATATTGAAACACGTGAAGGTGTTTCGAAAAAGGAAATCATCTTGTCTGCTGCATCTGCAGAGATGCACTCTGTCCATCCTTTGGCGGTAGCTATCCAGAAGTATGTAAAGGATAACGATTGGCAGACGCCGCCGCATGACTCATCTGAAACGGTTGTGGCACGCGGTATGAAGGCTACCGTTCCTCCCTTTGAAGAATTTTCCGGCGGTGATATTCTCGTAGGTTCGCGCCGCTTTATGGATGAAGAAGGGGTAACAGGCGTACCGGCAGTTGTTGACAAAACGTGGGGTAAGAACATTCTCTTCGTAGCTAAAGACGGGGAATACATGGGCTTTTTAACCATTCAGGATCCCGTTCGTCCGGGTATGAAAAAGACTTTGAATCGTATGCGACGTATCGGCGTTGACGAAGTCGTTATGTTAACGGGTGATTCTAAGGAAGTGGCTGCAGACGTAGCTCATGCTATGGATATTGACGGGTATCATGCTGAAATTTTGCCGGAAGATAAAGCCAACTATGTTATGGAATTGCAAAAACGAGGCAATGTCATGATGGTAGGCGACGGTATAAATGATGCACCGGCGTTGGCTTTTGCTGATATCGGTGTCAGCTTGGGCGGTCAAAAGACGGATATTGCCGCTGAATCGGCAGCTATTACGATTCGTTCGGAAGACCCGGGCAAGTTGTTTAACGCCTTACAAATCGGGCAGCGGACAATGGAAGTAATTAATCAAAACTTTACGGCTACCATTCTCGTTAACTCGACAGCTATGCTTCTCGGAGCTTTGGGGAAAATCAGTCCTCTCTGGGCTGCCGTTATTCATAATACGGCGACCTTGGCAGTTGTCTTGAACAGTGCCCGAATTCTCGGACCGGGAAAAGGTAAGTTAAGATAAGATTTTACATAAAGCAGCCTTATAAATCGGAAGCGATTTGTAAGGCTGCTTTTATTTTCATTATACAAACTGTCCTGTTGTATATTATGTCTTTCTGTATATATTCATATAGTCAGAATCGCTGTATAATAATGTCAAATATACTTATGAGGTGATGTAATGATGCAGAAACAAGGAACAGCGGGAACAATGACCCATACAGCTACAAGAAGGTTAACTATGGCCGCTCTTTTTATGGCTATGAATATTGCTCTAAGCTCGTTCGGTATTCCCGTCCCGGGAGGACACCTGTATATTAACGATATTGTTATCTGTTTGGCTGCCCTGTTATTCACACCGAAAGAGGCTTTCTTTGTCGGCGGTATCGGTGCTTTTCTGGGCGACTTTTTCTTTTATCCGGCGCCCATGTTCGTGTCGTTAGTTACACATGGTCTTCAGGCCGGTATGATTGCCGTGCTTATTGCCGGCGGAGAAGAAAAGCGCTCTAAAGGGCGCGTCATAGGGGCTTTGCTTGTAGGCGCGGTGATTATGGTTATAGGCTATTCTTTGGGAAGAGCTTACGTCTACAGCACGCCTGAATACTCACTTATTAAATTGCCCTTCGAAATATTACAGGCCATGATCGGCGTTGTATTTTCCTATATACTTTATTTTTATACCTCTGTTCGAGAAGCATGGAAAAAGCATATAAGTGAATAATTATTTGTAATATGTGCTGAGCGTATCATTGAAAATTGTCATGATACGCTCCTTTTTTTGTGGTAATATACGGAGTTGGCAAGTTTATTGCAAATGGAAAAGGGCCTTTGATATAATCGAATCAGATAAAACAAGAGAAGTATTCCCTAGCTGGTGCCGCCTTATCTTGGCGGTACATCTTTTTTGTTGCTGTTGCGGACGGAGGGAAGCGTATGGACAAATTGGAACGGTTTAAGGGATGTATGCTTGGCGGTGCGACCGGCGATGCACTGGGATATGTCATTGAATTCGACAGTTTGAATGCTATCCGACGTAAATACGGACCGCACGGACTTCGTACGATTTTAAAATCAAAGAAAGACGGCAATAAGGCGGTTATTTCCGATGATACACAACTGACTTTGTTTACGGCTGACGGCTTGTTATGGGCGGCTGAAGACGGGGTTGATTCGGTAGACAGAGTTTTTCGCTCCTATATGCGCTGGTATTATACGCAGACGGAACGTATCGTTAAGCCTGAACAAAAGGCGTGGATGTTACGGCAACCCCATGAGGATAAGTGGGGATATGATCTTATGGATACAGCGTCATTATATGTTCGACGGGCGCCGGGAAAAACCTGCCTGCAGTCTTTGGCCATGGGGATATCTTTTGCCGCTCACGAAGTACCCAATAGCAGTAAAAGCGGAGGAGCTGTGAAGCGGGCGGCTCCGGTAGGCTTGTTTTACAGTGAACGTCCGGAAGAAGCCTTTCATGTCGGTTGTGAAACGGCTTTTTTAACACACGGCGGGTCGGAAGCCGTCGTGACGACGGGATCCTATTGCCTGCTCATTGCCTTACTTAGTAAGGGGATGTCTTTGCATGAAGCTTTGCCTCAAGTAATTACGAAAGCTGAAAATGAAGCGGGCGGAGAATTGACTGCAGAACGGTTGCGCATGGCCGTAACGGAGGCAGAGTCGGACAGGGTTCCTGTCGACAGTATCAAAAGGTTGACCGATAGTAAGCACGCTGCCGGCATTTTAGCGGTTGCCGTTTACTGCATTTTAAAGACCGATTCGTTGCGTCATGCCGTTATTATGTCGTGTAATCATGACGATGACAGCAATTCATGCGGGACTGTTTGCGGCAGTTTGGCAGGGACAATTTACGGTGCCGGAGCCATTCCTGAAGGATGGCTTAATACTCTGGAATGTTTTGACTTGTTGGTAGGTATGAGTCATTCATTGTATGAAGCTGTTTAAATAATAGAAATAAATGAATTTTGACTGTATAAAGGCGACCTGACGAAGGTCGCTTTTTTATTATTCACTTTGCAAGTAAGACGTGATTAAATTTGTAAGATACGTCTCTTTGCGACAGAGAAAATATATGCTAGAATGGGTATACTGTAGTATAACGCAATTGTCTGATTAATCGGCATAATGGATAAATAGCCGGATATTGATTAAAATTTAAAATTAATACGACGATTGCCGTGAGGAGAGATTTATGACAGCACAGTCGAACTATTTAGCGGGGAAACGGACGGAAATACATCCGTACAAGACGCGTGAAGGCGGTGCGACCGTAACCGTATTCGTCCCGTATAATTGCTTGAATAACTGCCCGTTTTGTATAAATAAAGCGGAATATGAAAATTCTGAAGGATTTTCGGCAGATAAAATTTGTGAGAGCATCCGTCGTATGGATGCCATTACTCCTTATTGTGACTTTGTCTTTACGGGGGGAGAACCCTTTGCGGATTTGAACGTATTGCAACAAATGTTGGATGAAATCCCGAAAACTCATAAGGTATATATAAATACGACCTTACCTGTATCGAAGTTTCAGACGGAAGATGACATTGTGAGATTTACGGAAAAAAATAAGGATAAGATTACGTGCATTAACGTGTCCAGACATATGCAACACTATGTAGTCGAGTCCAATGACGGCTTACTGAAACGCTTAGCAGTACCTTTCCGCATCAATTGTGTTTTATATAAAGACTATCCGAAGCAGGATATGATTCCTTACCTGGAACGATTCCGCCTTATTCCGGGAGCGTCTATACAGTTTCGCTTCGACTATACGGAAACGACTCCGGAAAACTTATATGAGACTGAACATGACAAGATTTTGGGCGATTTGAAAAAAATTGCCGACTATCGAGGGTTGGACGGTTGTCGCATGCGTTGCGGCTTCCATTTTGATTACAAAGGGTTGCCTTTGACTTATCATAAAACGTTGCCGTACAGTACTATCGTTGAAAAAGACGAGAAGGACGGCGTTACGTATAATATTTTATATGATATCTTAATTAAGCAAACCGGTGAAATTCACAGCGATTGGGACGGAACTCTTCTCGATGTGACGGCTTACGAGAAAGTTGTATATGAGCCGTATGACTTAAAGTGGTTGGAAAGAGTCGATTTAAAGACCGGTACGATTATAGAAGAAAATAAAACAGCGGTATAGGACAATAAATCCCTCGTAGAAATGCGGGGGATTATTTTCGTCATAAATAGCGAACAAATGTTTGATAAATAGGCAAGGCTGTGATATTCTGATGGGGGGAGGAGATTGTATGTTGGGAGAAGCAATGTCCGAAAAATTGAAAATACTTACAGATGCGGCTAAGTATGATGCATCCTGTTCGTCGTCCGGAAGCTCGCGCAAGAATACAGCAAGCGGTATCGGTGCTGCCGAGTCATGCGGTATTTGCCATTCATGGTCGGCTGACGGTCGTTGCATTTCTCTTTTAAAAATATTGATGACTAATCGGTGCATATATGATTGTGCGTACTGTGTCAATCGTGTAGGGAATGATATACGACGAGCCCTTATGACGCCGCGTGAAATTGCCGATTTAACGATTGAGTTTTACAGGCGTAATTATATTGAAGGGTTGTTTTTGAGCTCCGGTATTTACAAGTCCCCCGACTATACGACGGAACTTCTTATTGAAACGGCAAGACTGTTGCGAGAAGAATATAAGTTTAACGGCTATATTCATATGAAGGGAATACCCGGGACGGATGAAGCCCTTGTTCAACGCTTAGCTTTTTATGCGGATCGGATGAGTGTGAACATTGAGTTGCCGTCCGAAACGGGCCTAAAGTTACTGGCTCCTCATAAGACAAAAAGCGGTATTTTAAAGCCCATGAACTCTTTAGCCGACGGGATTACGATCAATCGTTATGAGAGAAAAAAGAGCCGTAAGGCCGGTATGTTTTTGCCTGCAGGGCAGACGACCCAGATGATTGTCGGGGCAACAAAGGAGCGGGATCGACATATTTTGCGACTTGCGGAGTCCTTATATAAACACATCCATTTAAAACGTGTCTATTATTCGGCTTACGTGCCTGTCGTTGCGGATACGCGTCTGCCGACAGTGACGGCACCGCCTCTTAAACGAGAGCATCGGTTGTATCAGGCCGATTGGTTGCTACGCTTTTATGGGTTTAAAGCCGATGAAATTCTTTCGGAAGACAATCCCGATTTTGATTTGTATCTGGATCCGAAGGCTTGTTGGGCTCTGCGCCATCCCGAAGTCTTTCCTGTAGAAATCAATAAGGCATCATATGAAATGCTTCTGCGCGTGCCGGGCATAGGAGTCCTTTCGGCACGCCGCATTTGTGCGGCTCGTCGTAGTGCATACTTATCTTTTGATACGGTAAAACGGTTGGGGATTGTCATGAAGCGGGCAAAATACTTTATTACTTGCAAAGGAAAGTATTTCGGCGGATCGTATAACTTACAAAATATCGATCGCACCTTGCGTCTTCAGGAAAGACAGGCGTCTTATGCGCCTACATCCCTTTTTTAGAGGTGGCAGATGAACTATACATATGACGGGACCTTTTTCGGGTTTATGTCCGCAATTTTTGCGGCATATGCGGACGGCATTACCAGTGTCGGTACTATTGGGGAGAGTGCGGAGACCTCTCTTTTCGGAGATTGTAAATACATACCGACAGAAGCGGATAAAGCAGGTCGTGTTTTAACAGGTCTGAAAAATCAATGTGGTGAAAAAGCGGTATATTATTTATATTATGGATTTTTGTCCGATATAAAGGGAAAGGAAGCGTCATTGACAACGTATATTCGCCGTGCCTTTATATTGAAACATGACTTTTATAGACGACTTCAAGAGGCGGCCTTATGGCGTGTTCGCAATATGGCGCGAAAGACAGCTAATGAACGTCACGCCTTATCAGGGCTCTTGCGCTTTCGCGAGTTTTCCGACGGAATGTTGTATGCACCTGCTAATCCGGTGTGTAATATAGTACCTCTGCTGGCATCGCATTTTGCTGCACGACTACCGAAGGAACGTTGGGTTATTCACGATGTAAATAGGCATGAGGGCGTTTTTTATGAAAACGGCAAGGCCCTTCTCGTTCATATTGACGGGCGAATATATTCATCAGCCGACTTATCGGAAAAAGAAAGAGCTTTTTCATCTTTGTGGAAAACTTTTTATAAGACCGTAGCCATCGATTCGAGACGTAACGAAGAGTTGCGTAAACAAAATATGCCGAAACGGTATTGGCCGTGGTTGGTGGAAAACCCGTAAAAGAAAGTTTATTTTTCGAGTTAAGTAGTATATAATAGTAACATTAGATTATCATAGGGAGAGTTGAGTCCGATTGAAGCGAGTGTTGGTCAGCGTTGTCAGTATCCAGCGGGATATGGACGGCAAGGAAGTTAAGTCGGAACTCGTTTCGGCGGGTAAATACTACGAAAAACATGGAGCCCGATATTTCGTCTATAAAGAAAGCGAAATTACCGGCATGGAGGGCGTTACGACGGTGATTAAGTTGCAAACCGACGGGACGCTCATCTTATTGCGTCTCGGAAAGATTCGGCAAAAACAGGAATATGCTGTCGGCAAGGTAAAAAAATCCTTGTATGAGACGCCTTTCGGAGATATTGAAGTAAGTATGAAAACCTATGAAATCAAAGTCGATATGGTTGACGGTATCGGCAGGATATATTTAGCATACGATGTTTTATTAGGCGAATTGACGTCTACATATAACCAATTATTTATGGAGATTCGGGAGGATCGGGCGTAATGGATATGAAGGAAACGGTAATACAAGGAATTAAAGCGGCATTGGCAGCAGCCGTGTCGGCAGGAGATTTGCCGGACGGCGAATATCCCGATGTCCTCCTGGAAGTGCCGCCGCAAAAAGAGTTCGGCGATTTTGCGACCAATATTGCCATGCAATCGGCTCGAATAGCTCATAAGTCACCGCGTATGATTGCTGACATACTTTTGAAACACTTGGACGCTCCGTGGTTGGAAAAAGCTGAAGTTGCCGGAGCGGGGTTCATTAACTTTTTCTTAAAGCACGATATCATTTACGATACGTTGTGCCATATTCTGGAACAAGGAAAGCAGTACGGGCAAGCTCCCTTGCGGGCGGAAGATACGGTGCAGGTGGAATATGTAAGTGCCAATCCGACAGGCCCTTTACATGTAGGGCACGGGCGTGGAGCCGCATACGGAAGTGCTCTGGTTAATTTGTTGCGTGCAGCGGGATATAATGTTCAGTCCGAATATTATATTAACGACGCAGGCAATCAAATGAATAACTTGGCGGCGTCCGTCAATGCCCGTTATCTGGAATTGTTCGGCAAAAAAGCGGAAATTCCCGAAAACGGCTATCACGGAGCCGATATTATCGACACGGCTCGTGCTATTATAGAGCAAGACGGGGATAAATATTTACAAATGGATGAAAAGGATCGATTGGAAATTTTCAAAAATCGAGCTTATGAAGAAAAATTGAAGGCTCTTAAGCGAGATTTGGAAAGTTTCAACGTTACCTTTGATAAATGGTTCAGTGAACGGACGTTGCATCCCGAAGCCATTAAAAAAGCGTGTGAAACGCTGAAGGGCAACGGTAATATGTATGAAAAAGACGGGGCTCTCTGGTTAAAATCAACGGCGTACGGAGATGATAAAGATCGCGTTGTTATTCGTGATAACGGGGTGCCTACCTATTTGGCCGCTGATATTGCGTATCATAAGAACAAATATGAACGACAGTTTAAAAAGCTTATCAATATTTGGGGAGCCGACCATCACGGTTATGTGGCTCGTGTTAAAGCGGCTATGGCGGCTTTGGGGCTTGACCCGAATCAAT
>NZ_JAQCUN010000119.1:0-3897 GCF_027685385.1 Megasphaera sp. AF13-6AC | reverse complement strand
GTTCCGCAAGCTCCCAAAGGAGTGGCTTCCTCGGTACGAAGCGAAGGCACGGAACCTGAGTTATTGAAGTCTGTACGTATGGAATCAATGAGTCGTTTGCAAACGGGAATTGACGAATTGGATACGGTTTTGGGCGGTGGCATTGTACCCGGGGCCTTGATTCTTCTGAGCGGCGACCCGGGTATCGGCAAGTCTACGTTGGTTTTACAAACGGCGGCGGCCGTAAGTCGGAAAGCCGGTACGGTATTGTATGCATCGGGCGAAGAGTCGGCCGGACAAATTAAAATGAGAGCCGAACGTTTAAATATTAACGTCGACGGACTCTTTGTTCAGGCCGACACCTATTTGGATTCGGTCTTAAACGAAGCAAGGACGAGAAATGTCGGACTGCTCATCGTCGATTCCATTCAGACCATGTATACGAGTGACTGTGACGGGGCTCCGGGAAGTCAGACTCAAGTCCGTGAAGGAACGAATAAGCTCATGAGTTTTGCCAAGTCCACGGGCATTTCCGTCATTGTTATCGGCCATGTTACGAAAGAAGGTGCCATTGCGGGACCTCGATTAATGGAACATTTGGTGGATACGGTCTTATACTTGGAAGGAGAACGGCATTATCAGTTTCGCGTTCTTCGCAGTATGAAAAACCGTTTCGGCTCGACTAATGAAACGGGACTCTTTACCATGACCGAAGGCGGCTTGGAAGAACTGATCAATCCATCGGCACTTTTACTGGCCGAACGTTCGGCCGGTCAGGCCGGTTCTACCGTTGCCGCTGTCATGGACGGTATGCGGCCCCTTATGGGTGAGATTCAGGCTCTTACGTCGCGCTCCGTTTTTGCCGTGCCCAGGCGGACTGTTGTAGGCATGGATTACAATCGGTTGATCTTGCTTTTAGCCGTATTGGAAAAACGGGCGGGTATCAACCTGTCGACTCAAGATGTATATATCAACGTGGCCGGCGGTTTGAAGATGTCCGAAACGGCAGCCGATCTTCCTGTGGCTCTGTCTGTCGTATCGTCTTTTCGAGATTTGCCCGTTCATGCGGAAACGGTCGTCATGGGGGAAATCGGCTTAACCGGTGATATCAGAAGAGTACCTCATGCACGAAGACGAATTCAGGAAGCGGCCAAGTTGGGCTTTAAACGATTTATCATTCCTGAAGGCAACAGGGATGATATAGATGTAAAAAAGTATGATGTTTTTTGCGTAAAGACGGTAAAAGAAGCGATTGAAAAAGCTTTTAAGACCTAGCAAAGAGGTGCGGCACGTAAGATACTAAAATACGGGAGATGGCCATATGAACAAAGCAGTAGTAGTTATCGATATGCAAAACGACTTCGTTGACGGAAGCTTGGGAACGACGGAAGCCCAAAAGATAGTCCCGCATGTGGAGAATGAGGTTGAAGCGGCTCAAAAAGCCGGTGCGTCTTTGGTTTTTACGATGGATACTCACGGTAAAAACTATCTAAAAACTCAAGAAGGAAAGAATCTGCCTGTCGAACATTGCATTCAAGGGACTAAGGGCTGGCAGATTATCGACACCTTGCAGCCGTACGTGAAGTCGGCTGTGGCGGTTGTGGAAAAGCCGGCGTTCGGTTCTAAGGATTTACCGGCTCTTTTAGCCGATTATGATGAAATCGAACTCATGGGATTGTGCACGGATATTTGTGTTGTTTCCAATGCCCTTATGCTGAAAGCCTTTTATCCCGAAAAAACTGTATCCGTCGTATCTTCCTGCTGTGCCGGTGTGACTCCCGAAAGTCACGAAGCGGCTTTGAAAACAATGCAAATGTGTCAAGTAAAAATTCGCTGATTTTCGTAACAGAAATGACGATCCGCATATAGAGAAATAAGACAGCTTACGCTGTCTTATTTTTGCATGAGAATGTATTTTTTATTAACCGATACGAAGGAATTATAAGAAATAGGAATAATTGCCCTCTTTGTATATGAATGTGTAAATAAAGGATTTTTATAGGCTTTGTACCCATGGGTTACCTGGAAAGCGACATGGATACATGATATAATTAAACAGTTTTAAAAGATTAGGGATTTTTTGCGGGAGGTGACGTAGTATGTCTGATGATCAACGTTCTTCCACTGCTGAACGGGAAGCGGGTAAGGCACGTCGCGTGAAGGTACATAAACTGGCTGATACGCTCATGCGTTGGCTCATTGTCCTCGTAGTGGCCATTATCTTTGTTGTCTTGGCCGATGAACTCATTACGACGCCCTTTTTCAGTGCCGAGTTGGAAGGCGAGGCAACGGGATTTTTCAGTCTGACAGTCCTGACAGTTATCACATATGTAGTCGGGGCTTTGGTCGGAGCCGTTGTCGGGTATATTTTATCTCACTTTATTTTGCGCCTTATTTGGGCGGCTATTCACCGTATCGAATTCAGTCTGGGATCTCTTTCGGGACAGGACCTTCTTGCCGGAACCGTGGGCTTGCTTATTGGACTTATAATTGCTAATTTAATCGGATTCGCCTTCTCCCGGCTCCCCATTATCGGGGCTTACGGTCCTATTGTCTTCAACCTTGTTTTCGGTTATGCCGGAATGAGCATTGCCGTGCATAAAAAAGCGGAAGTCTCCGGCTTGTTGGCTAACTTTCGCTTAGGCAGACAATCCAAAGAGAGATCTGTAAAAAAGACGGAAAGTACCAAGCTGTTGGATACGAGTTCCATCATTGACGGACGAATTGCCGAGTTGTGTGCTACGGGTTTTTTAGAAGGACCGCTCCTCGTGCCCGTCTTCGTGCTGGAAGAGCTTCAACTCATTGCCGACTCGGCAGACTTATTAAAACGGACGAAAGGTCGGCGCGGCTTGGATATTTTGAAACAAATGCAAGAGGACGGTCACGTAGATGTGCGCATTATTAATGACGACTTTGACGATATTCAGGGCGTAGACTCAAAACTGGTGCGCCTCGGCCGGGATCTTAAGGCCAAGGTCATCACCAATGACTACAATTTGAATAAGGTAGCAGAATTACAAGGTGTCGTGGTTCTTAACATTAACGACTTGGCCAATGCCATGAAGCCGGCACGTGTTCCCGGCGAAGAAATGACCGTTCTTATCGTCAAAGCCGGTAAGGAAGAAAATCAAGGTATCGCTTACTTGGAGGACGGTACGATGATTGTCGTGGAAAACGGACAAAAGTATATCGGCATGTCCGTCCCCGTTACCGTAACTTCCGTCTTGCAAACTTCGGCGGGACGTATGATTTTTGTCAAAGTATCTGATTAGAAACAGGTGGAGTGCTTGAAAGTATCTGTTATTGTAGTTGCTGCCGGATCGGGACGACGATTCGGTTATGAACGAAATAAACTTTTTTATCCCCTCTGCGGAAAAATCGTCCTGGAACATACGCTGACCAATCTCTTTGCGGCTAAATGCGTGTCCGAGACGGTTATTGTCGTGTCCGAACGGGATCGTAAAGACGTGGAAGCGGTGGTAAGGACTTTAAAACCGTCTATTCCCGTGAAATATGCTATCGGCGGTGCCGAGCGGGAAGATTCCGTATATAACGGTCTCTTATTGACTGCCGAAGATTGCGACATCGTCATGGTTCACGACGGGTCTCGTCCTATGGCCGGGCCCGAGTGGTTTGATAATGCCGTCTCCGTCATGGAACGAGCCGATGCGGCCGTTTATGCCGTGCCTGTAAAGGACACGGTGAAGCTTCGGGAAGATACGGAAACGACGGAACCTCAACAGCTGAAAACCTTGGACCGTAGTCGTCTTATTGCCGTGCAAACACCGCAGGTTTTTCGCCGTTCGGTTTTGAAAAAGGCTCATGAATATGCGAAAGAACAGGGGTTCAGCGGTACGGATGATGCCTCGTTGGTCGAGGCCTGCGGGGGTTCTATTGTCGTGTTAAACGGCGACGAGC
>NZ_JAQCUN010000118.1:0-3967 GCF_027685385.1 Megasphaera sp. AF13-6AC | reverse complement strand
TGCATCTTGCACGACCAACTGCTTGGCACCGGTTGCGAAAGTGTTGAACGACGCTTTCGGCATTAAGGACGGTTTGATGACAACTGTTCATTCGACAACGGCTACACAGAAAACCGTTGATGGACCGTCTGCCAAGGACTGGCGCGGCGGTCGTGCCGCATCGGGAAATATTATCCCTTCGTCTACGGGTGCAGCTAAAGCCGTAGGTAAGGTTATTCCCGAATTGAACGGTAAGTTGACCGGTATGGCTATGCGTGTGCCGACCTTGGATGTATCGGTTGTCGATCTTACGGTTAACTTGGAAAAACCGGCAACGTACGAAGAAATCTGCGCTGCAATGAAGAAGGCGAGCGAAGGAGAATTAAAGGGAATCCTCGGTTACACGGAAGATGCGGTCGTATCGTCCGATTTCCTCGGTTGCACGTTGACATCCGTATTTGATGCCGATGCAGGTATCGCCTTGACGGATACGTTCGTTAAAGTTGTATCCTGGTATGACAATGAAATCGGCTATTCCAACAAGGTTTGCGATTTGATTGCCGTAATGAATGACTACAACAGCAAAAAATAATCCGCTTGTGCGGGTGGCCGAAACGAAGAGGCAATAAGTTACCGACAGGCGGGAGAGGAATCTCCTGCCTGTTTTGTTTACGGCCTTCGGTATGATGTAAAGGAGAATGATAATGGCAAAGAAGAATACGGTCATGTTGATTATTATGGACGGGTTCGGGTTGAGCGAAAAGAAAGAATACAATGCAGTAGCTCAAGCGAATCTTAAAGTTTTGCCGAAATTGATGCAAATATATCCGCACTCGTATTTGGAAGCTTCCGCCGAAGCCGTAGGACTGCCTCACGGACAAATCGGCAATTCGGAAGTAGGCCACCTGAATATCGGTGCCGGTCGCATTGTCTATCAATCTCTTACGAAAATTACAAAGGATATAGAAACGGGGGCTTTCTTTGATAAGCCTGCTTTAATTGAGGCTATGAAGAATGCGGCCGGCGGACATGCACTGCATCTTATGGGGCTTGTGTCACCCGGTGGTGTTCACAGTAGTGAAAAGCATTTGTACGGCCTTCTTGAAATGGCTGCCTCGTACGGCCTTAAAGAAGTGTACATTCATGCCTTTCTCGACGGCCGAGATGTACTGCCGCGCAGTGCCGGCGAGTATTTAGCGGAACTGGATGAAGAATGCCGGCGTATCGGTACGGGTGAAATCGCTACGATCAGCGGCCGTTACTATGCTATGGATCGAGATAAACGATGGGACCGTGTAGAAAAAGCCTACAGAGCTGTAGCAGACGGGGACGGCGAAACGGCAAAAGATTGGCAGGAATGCCTGGATAATTCGTATGCCCGTGACGTGTCCGACGAGTTTGTCGTACCGACGGTATTAAAAAAGGTACCTGTTCGTGACGGCGATTCTCTGATTTTCTTCAATTTCCGCCCCGACAGGGCACGTCAATTGACGGAAGCCTTTGTCAGCCCGTCTTTTGAAGGATTCAAACGGCCCTTACTGCATAATCTGTATTTTGCGACTATGACAACGTATGAAGATTCATTACCTGTTCATGTTATATACGGTAAAGAACACTTGGATAGCACTTTGGGGGAAGTGCTTGCTCAAGCGGGTAAAAAACAGTTGCGCATTGCCGAAACGGAAAAGTATGCTCATGTAACCTATTTCTTTAACGGTGGCGAAGAAGCGAAAAATGACGGGGAAGATCGGATTCTTATTGCATCCCCTAAAGTTGCTACTTACGACTTGAAACCGGAAATGAGTGCCTACGAAGTGACGGATGCGGTCATAAAAGAGCTGAACAAGGGTATTTATGATATGGTTATTCTGAATTTTGCCAATGCCGATATGGTCGGTCATACGGGCGATATGAAGGCCGCAGTTAAGGCTGTCGAAACTGTCGATACCTGTGTCGGAAAGATTACGGATTTGCTTTTAGAACACGGCGGGCAGGCATTAATCATTGCCGACCACGGAAATGCCGAAAAAATGGCGGATCCGACTTCGGGTTCTGCCTATACGGCGCATACTACCAATCATGTACCTTGTATTCTTGTCAGCCAAGAACATAAAGAGGCTCATTTACATGACGGGATCTTGGCTGATGTAGCACCTACCTTGCTGTATATGTCAGGAATGAAACAGCCGGCTCAGATGACGGGTCACAATTTGATTGATGATTAAAATAAATAGTATACACTAAATTTAAATAGCACAGCACGATACCCGCGACCTTCAGGGAAAAAACTCTGCATATAGTTTACATTAAATCGTATTTAGTATATATTTATAATGTAAATGCTAAGATACACCGGCTTTTATAAAAGCCAATTGGAAATAGGAGTAAGGAGGACGCGGAATGACAGTAAAAATCGGTATCAGCGGGTTCGGAAGAATCGGCAGATGCACATTCAGAACGGCATTGTCGCAACCTGATGTAGAGATTGTGGCTATTAATAACCGTTCGGTCGGTCCTATTATGGCCGACTTGTTAAAGTTTGACACCGTACACGGCACGTGGAATCATGACGTATCGTACGATACGCAAAAACAGGCTCTGGTTGTGGATGGCCGGCCTATTCCGGTTATGAATGAAACGGATCCGGCCAATATTGCATGGAAAGAAGCGGGAGTCGATATTGTTGTTGAATCGACGGGCAAGTTTAAGGATCATAAATCGGCGTCCAAACATTTGGCGGGCGGTGCCAAGAAGGTTGTTATAACGGCACCCGGTAAGGATGCGGATGCTACTATTGTTATGGGAGTTAATGAAGAAACGTACGACCCGGACAAGCACCACATTGTTTCGAACGGATCTTGTACAACGAACTGCCTGGCTCCCGTAGCCAAGGTTCTTTCAACCGAATTTGGTATTGTTCGCGGTATGATGACGACCGTTCATTCGTATACGAATGATCAGCACTTGGTTGATTCGGTACATAAGGATTTACGTCGTGCCCGGTGTGCGACACAATCCATTATTCCTACGTCTACCGGCGCAGCTCAGGCCGTAGCCCTTGTTTTGCCCGAACTGAAGGGAAAGTTTACGGGCATGGCTCTGCGTGTACCGACGCCGAATGTTTCCATGACGGACCTGGTTGCCGTTTTGGAAAAGAACGTAACCGTAGAAGAAGTAAACGGAGCACTTAAAAAATGGGCTGAAGGCCCCTTACAGGGGATATTGGCTTATTCGGAAGATGCTACCGTGTCGTCCGATTATATCAGCGATACACACAGTTCCATTGTGGACGGGTTGGATACGCAGGTGGTTGACGGCAATATGATTAAAGTAGTCGCCTGGTATGACAATGAATGGGGCTATTCCTTGAGAGTAAATGATTTAGCCGCATATATCGGCTCGAAGGGCTTATAAGGAAAGTCGCATGCGGGTATGGCGATAAACACAGGAGGAAGAAGATGAAAGTCGGTCTTCTCGACGTTTTTCAAAAAATAGCACCCGACGTAACGGGGATAGTAAGAGAACGGTATTTGTTGTTACGCCATATTTCCGATGCGCAGCCTGTAGGAAGGCGAAGTCTCGCCACTCTTTCAGGCTTTTCCGAACGAGTTGTACGAGCACATGTGGATGTGTTGAGACGCAACGGAATAGTCCGATTTACAACAGCCGGTATTGAGTTGGAAGCGGAAGGCCACCGACTGATGCCGGAACTTCTGGACTGTTTCGTCCATTTGAATAACTTGGACGATATGCAGAAACAAATTCGCAAGGAATTACAACTGGAGCACGTGTATATCGTGCCCGGAAACAGTGATCGGGATAAGACGGCCAAGGAAGAGTTGGGACGTAAAGGTGCCGAAATTCTTGCCTCTTTATTGGGAAATTCGGAAATCGTCGCAGTCAGCGGCGGCTCAACGTTGGCAGAGTTGGCCGAAAGGTTGCCGGAAGTATCGACAGATGCGGTTATCGTGCCGGCACGAGGGGGTCT
>NZ_JAQCUN010000117.1:1250-3993 GCF_027685385.1 Megasphaera sp. AF13-6AC | reverse complement strand
TGGTCCGTTCTGCAAAAAGAACGTCATGGCGACTATCTCGGCTCGACGGTTCAGGTCATTCCTCACATTACCAATGAAATTAAGAAAAATGTACATCGTGTAGGCGATGACGATAATGCGGATATCGTCATCACTGAAATCGGCGGCACAGTAGGCGATATAGAAAGCTTACCCTTCTTGGAGGCTATCAGACAGATTAAGAAAGAAGTCGGTCGTAATGATGTCTTATACATTCACGTCACCTTAGTTCCTTATATCGGAGCAGCCGGTGAATTGAAAACAAAACCGACACAACACAGTGTTAAAGAACTGCGCAGCATCGGTATTCAGCCTGATATTATCGTTTGCCGTTCGGAAAAACCCTTGTCAGAAGATATGAAGGACAAGCTGGCTCTCTTCTGCGATATAGACAAAGACGCGGTTATTCAAAATCGTACGCTCGACAGTATTTACGAAGTACCTTTGTTGTTGGCGGAAGAAGGCTTGGATCGAATTGTTCTCGATAAATTGTCCTTAGAAGATAAGCCGTGTGATATGGAAGACTGGAAAAAGATGGTCTATGATATTTATCATACGGAAAAAGAATTGGAAATTGCCTTGGTCGGTAAATATGTAGCCTTGCACGATGCCTATTTGAGCGTTGCTGAAGCCTTGAGCCATGCGGGCATTGCTTATAAATCCAAGGTTAATATTCACTGGATCGACTCGGAAACGTTGGAAGGTGATGATGTCGATTTTGATGCCGTATTTAAAGACATTGACGGTATTGTCGTTCCCGGCGGTTTCGGTGGACGCGGTGTAGAAGGCAAGGTAAGAACTATTCATTATGCCCGAGAACATAAGATACCCTTCTTGGGGTTGTGCCTGGGTATGCAATGTTCCGTCATGGAATATGCTCGCTATGTGTGCGGCATGCAGGGGGCTACTTCTTCAGAATTTAATGAAACGGCTGAATATCCGGTTATCGACTTGATGGCTGATCAGGTGGATGTATCCGAAAAAGGCGGTACTATGCGTCTCGGCCTGTATCCTTGCAAGTTGCGTGAAGGGACAAAGGCTAAAGAAGTATATGGCGAAGATTTAATTTATGAACGCCATCGTCATCGTTGGGAATTCAATAATAAATACCGGAAAGAATTGACTGATGCGGGCCTGGTCATTTCCGGAACCTCGCCGGACGATCGACTGGTGGAAATCGTTGAAGCTCCCGACCACCCCTGGTTTGTTGGTTGCCAGTTCCATCCTGAGTTTAAGTCAAGGCCGACGAAGGCTCATCCGTTATTTAAAGGCTTAATTAAAACGGCATTGGAATTAAAAGAAAAATAAAATAAAAGAAAATAAAAGACTCGTTAGGAAGAGTGATTCTTTCCGGCGAGTCTTTTTGTCGTGTCGAAAAAAGTATACTTTAAGAATGATGTATGTGTAAAACGGGATAAAAACTTATGCCGACATTTGTGGAGTGAAAAAGTATTCTTTTAATAAATAAAATATACTTTGAGAGTACATTTTAATACGTATTGATAGCGTGTATCATAATGTATTTTTCTACACTCAAGAAGCGGGAAAGATTGGTAATTAGCCGTTGAATAACGGATTTTATAATGCTATAATGTAAACGATTGAAAGGGCGAATTACCTCTTCAAACAAATGCGTGAGAATAGGTATGCAAAAAAGAAGTATAAGGTTGCCGCGTTGAAGGCTGACCGGATTTTTGAGCATTCTTTAATCATGCAAAGTGGAGAATATAAAACGCATAAATATACAAGTCGGCGGCGTTTTAAATTCTTCATACATGCGATATACGGATAATAGCGGACGAAAGTCCGTCTGTTTGTGTGTTTATAAGGCTATGGCCTTATAAAACGGCGTTATCGGTTTGAAACGAAACAATTCGTTCCTGAAATTTTCTTCAGTCTTCATTATTTTTCTATTACATAACTTATTTATAATGAGGTGATTTCAGATGATGAAAAGCTTTATCGGCGGGGTTCATCCTGATGACGGCAAGGCCTATGCCAAGGACAAAGCCATCGAGACCCCGGCACTGCCGGAACAAGTAGTCATCCCTATGAGTCAGCACTTCGGTGCTCCTTGTACGCCTACTGTTAAAGTAGGGGACCATGTAAAAAAAGGTCAATTAATAGGGACGAGTGATGCATTTTTGCATGCCGACATTCATGCATCCACATCCGGCGAAGTCGTTAAGGTAGCTCCCATGCCGCATAACATGATGGTTACGTGCATGGCTGTCGTAATCAAGGCTGACGGCCTTGATGAATGGGCGGACGGGTTGCCTGATGAAAAAGATTGGAAAGAACTTGACAAGGCACAAATCGTTGAACGTATTAAACAAGCCGGCGTCGTCGGTTGCGGCGGTGCTACCTTCCCGGCTCATGTCAAGTTGGCTCCCAACAAGCCGGTAGATACGTTTATTGTCAATGCGGCAGAATGCGAACCGTATTTGACTTGTGACTATCGTTTAATGCTTGAAGAAGCGGATAAGTTGGTAACGGGTGTTCAAATCTGTATGAAGGCTTTGGGGGTTTCCAAAGGCTACATCGGCATTGAAGATAACAAACCCGAAGCTGTCAGCAAGCTGAAAGAAGCGTTCAAGAACGTTCCGGAAGTATCTGTCGAAGCGTTGCCGACCAAGTACCCTCAAGGTGCTGAAAAGATGCTTATTAAAGCTGTTACGGACCGCGAAGTGCAGCCCGGCGGATTGCCTATGGACGTAGGTTGCGT
>NZ_JAQCUN010000117.1:955-1240 GCF_027685385.1 Megasphaera sp. AF13-6AC | reverse complement strand
CAAGGCTGACGGCCTTGATTACGACATTCATGCATCCACATCCGGCGAAGTCGTTAAGGTAGCTCCCATGCCGCATAACATGATGGTTACGTGCATGGCTGTCGTAATCAAGGCTGACGGCCTTGATGAATGGGCGGACGGGTTGCCTGATGAAAAAGATTGGAAAGAACTTGACAAGGCACAAATCGTTGAACGTATTAAACAAGCCGGCGTCGTCGGTTGCGGCGGTGCTACCTTCCCGGCTCATGTCAAGTTGGCTCCCAACAAGCCGGTAGATACGTTTAT
>NZ_JAQCUN010000117.1:0-945 GCF_027685385.1 Megasphaera sp. AF13-6AC | reverse complement strand
GGTTATGTGGCTCGTGTTAAAGCGGCTATGGCGGCTTTGGGGCTTGACCCGAATCAATTGGAAATCTTGCTGTTGCAAATGGTCAGCCTCTTTAGAAACGGCGAGCTGGTTAAGATGTCGAAACGGACAGGGCAGGCTATTACGCTTAACGAATTAATTGAGGAAGTCGGTACCGATGCGGCCAGATATTTTTTCATTATGCGGTCCTTGGATACACAGCTTGATTTCGATCTCGATTTGGCTAAATCGCACAGTAATGAAAACCCCGTATATTACATTCAATATGCCAATGCACGGATTTTCAGTATATATAAGCAAATTGCCGAAAACGGCGATGTCTTCGACATGACTTGGAAAAATACAAAGTGGGACAAGTTGAAAGAAGAACGGGAGTTGGCTTTAATCAAAAAAATGGCAGCCTATCCGGAAGAAATACGTAAAGCGGCTGCCGATCGGGCACCTCATCGCATCGCTCATTTCGTCTATGAAATGGCCGGTCTTTTCCATGCTTTTTATAACAACTGTCATATTATCCAATCGGATAAGGAGTTGGAGGAAGCTCGGTTGGCACTGGTTACGGCTGTACAGATTACGATTGCTAACTGTTTAGCCGTGTTGGGAATTTCAGCACCTGAAACAATGTAAGCAGTTGACATAAACGGTTGATAGTCTTTGATGGTAACGGGCACGAGCCCGGCAGGGAGGAATTATGGCAAAATACATATTTGTAACAGGCGGTGTCGTATCTTCGTTGGGTAAGGGTATTACTGCCGCATCGTTAGGACGATTGTTGAAAAACCGCGGTTATAAAGTAACAATTCAGAAATTCGATCCGTATATCAATATCGATCCCGGCACGATGAGCCCGTACCAACACGGTGAAGTCTTCGTTACAGATGACGGTACGGAAACGGACCTTGATTTGGGGCATTATGAACGGTTTAT
>NZ_JAQCUN010000116.1:0-4004 GCF_027685385.1 Megasphaera sp. AF13-6AC | reverse complement strand
TGATGCCTCGTTGGTCGAGGCCTGCGGGGGTTCTATTGTCGTGTTAAACGGCGACGAGCGCAATCTCAAGGTAACGACACCCGACGATATTCCCGTTTTGGAGTTTTACTTAAACGGGCCGACTAAGCACTGTGTCGGTAGCGGCTATGACGTACACCGTCTTATAGCAGGTCGCAAACTTATTTTGGGAGGTGTTACGGTTCCTCACGGTAAGGGACTGGAAGGCCACTCCGATGCGGATGTGTTGATTCATGCCGTCATGGATGCTCTCCTCGGAGCAGCGGGCCTTAAGGATATAGGCACGTACTTTCCCGATACGGATGCGGCCTACAAGGATGTGTCCAGTATTGCCCTTTTACGCAAGGTTAAGCAAATTCTCGTGGAAAACGGATGTCGTATTATCAATGTGGACGCTACCTTGTTGGCTCAAGAGCCGAAGGTTAAACCTTATATTTCTCAAATGGTTCATAATATAGCCGTGGCTTTGGAAATGGATGAAAGCAATGTATCCGTTAAGGCCACGACGACGGAGCGACTCGGCTTCGTCGGTAATGAAGAGGGCATGGCGGCACAAGCGGCGGCTATGGTCCTCAAGTACAATGCAATTTAGGAGGAATTGATTCATGTCTAAGCAAGTTCGCGTACGTTTTGCTCCCAGCCCGACCGGGCCTTTTCATATAGGAGGTGCCCGTTCGGCACTCTTTAATTATCTCGTAGCCGCTCATAATGACGGAACCTTTGTCGTCCGCATAGAAGATACGGACCAAAAGCGGTCTACGCGCGAATCGGAAGAAAACATAAAAGAAGCCCTTCACTGGTTGGGAATTAACTGGGATGAAGGCATTGATGTAGGCGGTGATCACGGACCGTATCGTCAAATGGAACGCCTTGATCTATATCGTCAATATACGGAAAAACTGTTGGCTGAAGGCAAGGCTTACTACTGTTTTTGTACACCCGAAGTGTTGGAAGCCGAAAAAGATGCACAAATGGCCAAGGGAGAAACGCCCGTTTACGGCGGCATGTGCAGTCATCTTTCGGAAGAACGGATAAAACAGTATCTGGCTGAAGGCAGACCGCATGTCATACGCATCAGGACGCCGAAGCACAAAACTTACGAAGTAGATGATATTGTGCGTGGCAAGGTGTCTTTTGATTCCGATAAAATCGGGGATTTCGTTATTGCTAAATCCGATGGGGTGCCGGTTTATAACTACTGTGTAGTCCTTGATGACGCGCTTATGGAAATTACCCATGTTATTCGGGCGGAAGAACACCTGTCCAATACACCGCGTCAGCTTGTTTTGTATGAAGCGCTGGGATTTGAACCTCCCAAGTTTGCTCATGTATCTCTCATTCTCGGTGCAGATAAGAAAAAGATGAGTAAACGTCACGGGGCCACATCCGTACAACAGTATCGGGATATGGGATACTTGCCCGAAGCGTTGTTTAACTTCCTGGCCCTGCTCGGATGGACACCTGACAGCGATAAGGAAATTTTCAGTAAAGAAGAACTGTGTAGCATGTTTACTCTTGACCGCGTGGCGAAAAACCCGGCAGTTTTCGATATTGAAAAACTTAATTGGATTAACTTCCAATATATGAAGGAATTGGACGGTCCTTCGTTAGTAACACTTTGCTTACCTCATTTAAAAAAGGCCGGCTATGTGTCGGAAAATCCTGATGAAAAAACCTTAGCCTGGGTCGAAACCATGGTAACGGCTTTGCGTGAACACATTCAGTACGGCGCTCAAGTTATCGATGCGGCTAAGGTCTTCTTTACCGATGAATATGAACCGGAAAACGAAGAAACGGCAGACGTATTGAAAGAAGAAACGGCTCCTGCTGTTCTTACGGCCTTTTTGAAAGAGCTGGAGGCCTTGGACGAAGTTACGGCCGATACGGTTCAGCCTCTCTTCAAGAAGGTACAAAAGGGTGTAGGAGTTAAAGGTAAGTTCGTGTACATGCCTATCCGCGTGGCTTTGACCGGTGTTATGCACGGTCCGGACCTGAACGTCATCATCGCTTTAATGGGACGTGAAAAAGTGGTACAGCGCTTGCGTCGCAGCGGACTTATTGCGGAATAAATCAAGGTAAAAAGGGAGTGTCTTTAGGAGATACTCCCTTTTAATTTTATCCAAGTATCCTATTGACAGGAAAGTGATAAGTCATATAATATTATGTATTATATATAGCTTCCTACGGGAAGTGTATAATGACGAAGACCGAAATGTGTTTATCCTTCGGCACTACAGAGAGATGAGGCGGTCGCTGAAAGCCTTGTCAGATTGCACGATGATGAAACTGCCTTCGCGAGTCGGTCGAGTGAACGATAGTAGCTCGATCCGGATACCGCCGTTATCGGTTATGAAGATTACGACTATGTCGTAAAACAGAGTGGAACCGCGGGCCACCGTCTCTGTCAGGGGATGGAGGCTCTTTTTATGTTAAACAGGAGGTTATGATGAGAGAATTAACCGTATATAATACGCTATCCAGAAAAAAAGAGGTTTTTAAGCCTGTTACTCCCGGGCAAGTGAAGATGTATGTTTGCGGTATTACGCCGTATAATCATTCGCACATGGGAAATGCGCGTCCCTTTGTTACTTGGGATGTTATTAAACGTTATTTGAAACACTTAGGCTATGCCGTTACGCATATTCAAAACTTTACGGATGTGGATGATAAGATTATCAATGCCGCCAACGGGGAAGAAGTATCGTGGGATACAATTGCCAATCGGTATATCGCTTCTTACTTTGAAGTCATGGATAAGCTCCACATTCAACGTGCCGATAAATATCCGCGCGTATCTGAACATATGGATGATATTATCGCCATGATTTCCAAACTGATTGAAAACGGCCATGCCTACGAGTTGGACGGAGATGTATATTATCGTGTTCAGAGTTTTGAACACTACGGGGAATTGAGCCATCGTTCCTTGGACGATATGATGGCCGGAGCTCGTATCGAAGTGGACGACCGCAAAGAAAATCCCATGGACTTTGCTCTCTGGAAAGCTGCTAAACCGAGTGAACCGTCTTGGGACAGTCCTTGGGGAAAAGGCCGTCCGGGTTGGCACATTGAATGCTCGGCCATGAGCTTAAAATACTTGGGCGAACCCTTTGATTTTCACGGTGGCGGCAGTGATTTGATATTCCCTCACCATGAAAATGAAATCGCTCAGACCGAAGCTTGTTGCAATCACGGCCCTATGGTCAATTATTGGGTACACAACGGCTTCATTACTATTGATTCTGAAAAGATGAGTAAGTCGCTGAATAACTTTTTCCTCGTCAAAGACGTATTGGAACATTACAGTCCCGATGCGCTTAGATACTTCCTCATATCCAATCATTACAGAAGTCCCTTGGATTTTAGTGACGAACGCTTGACGGAAATGACTCGTAGCCTGGAACGCCTCGGTACGGCTATTGATAATACTTTGTGGTTATTGGAACAGCCGTCGGGCGGCAAATCCGAATTATCGGCTGCTTTACTGGCCGATGCGCAACGTACTATGGAAGATTTTGAAACGGCTATGTGTGATGACTTCAACACGGCTCTTGCCAGTGCGGCCATGTTTGAATTGGCTAAGAAAGTCAATATTTATACGAGCGAAGTATCAACGAACGGCGTACCGGCAGACAGTGCCGTCCTTTCGGAAGTAAAGCGTATTTTTAAAACTATGACGGATATTCTCGGGGTCTTGGAGGATCGCTGGAACGGTAAGGCCGGAAAAGCGGATGATAAGGACTATGCAGCCTTGATGAATGTTATTCTTGAATTGCGCCAGGAATGCCGGGCTCAGAAGCAATATGCTTTGGCCGACGCTATTCGCGACAAGTTGTCGGACTTGGGAATTACCATTGAAGATTCGCCTCAGGGAGCACGTTGGAAAAAGTGAAATTTGAACAGTTTCAACAAGTAAAGAAAGAAGCCCTTAAGGCCTTTGCAGACGATACGACCTTGAATGTACCGTTTGTTGATGCAGCCCGTAC
>NZ_JAQCUN010000115.1:0-4065 GCF_027685385.1 Megasphaera sp. AF13-6AC | reverse complement strand
ACGAGCTACCAACTGCTCCACCCCGCGACGATAATGGTGGTGGGAGAAGGATTCGAACCTTCGAAGGCGGACGCCGGCAGATTTACAGTCTGCTCCCTTTAGCCACTCGGGAATCCCACCACAAATTCTGGAGCCGACAATAGGATTCGAACCTACGACCTACTGATTACAAGTCAGTTGCTCTACCAACTGAGCTATGTCGGCATCTCTCACAGAACATAATCAATTATAGCCAATATTTTTTTATCTGTCAACATATTCCATAACATTTCATATCACCTTCCCTGCCGTCTTCCTCAAGGCGACCGGAGCCCGTCACCTCACCTCTTATTCTTTTTTATATTCCATTATATGCATACTTTTATATAGTTTCACGTTGTCCTTGCACGAGTACGAAATTTCGAAATCGTTCAACAACGGGAAGCATAGGATGCTGCTTATGAACAGCCATGTACAGGTAGCGACGATCCGTCTTGTCGGCAATAGGAATTCGTTCAACCGCATAGTGCTTTAGTAAATAAAAATCCGGCATAATGGCTAATCCGTAGCCTGCCGCCACAAAACCCGCCATGGCATTGTCTTCTTCTATATGGCAGACTACATGCGGATGAGCATCGGCCCGTTCCAACAGAGTCTCTACCGTCGCATGCATGCCGCTTCCTGCATGAAAGTGAATAAAAGGATACGGCTCTATTTCCTTTAACGACACGGACGCCCTTTTTGCCAGGACATGATTTTCCGGTACAACTACCACAAGGCGTTCTTCCGCAATGGGATAAAACATAATTTCCGGTTCATCGGCTACAGAAGAGCAAAAAATCATATCCGTCTGTTCATCTTTTAAACTCTTTATCAATTCACGCGTCGTTCCTTGTGTAAAGTTAAACTCTATATCTTTATTACCTTCCATGCCATGAAAGCTTGTAATCATATCGGGAACCATCGTATATCCCATAGTATAAACAAAGCCGAGATTAATCGTTCCCTTGTCGGGACGAGTATAGGCTTTCATGACCTGAAGGCCTCGATTCAACTCTTCCAGCGATTTAGTCACATAGGGATAAAACATCTTCCCGTACTTGGTCAGGAAAATATTGCGCCCTTTTTTTTCAAAAAGCCGAACGCCCATTTCTTTTTCCATATCTCGAATGGCACGATTTAAGCTGGGTTCCGTAATATAGAGAAGTTCAGCTGCCCTTCGGTAATGTTCTGTTTCCGCTAAGACCGAAAAATACTCAAGTTGTTTTAAATTCATCGTATCGCCCCTCATTTACAAATAAATCAATAGTATTTATCTATTAATACCGTTTAATAAACTATTAATTTTCTCGAATAAATGACATAATCAGTTTTTCTGCAAAGGCATAGATTGGGTACTTGCTATATTTATATTTTATAAAGCTATGAACTCCATACATTTTTCGTCGCTTTTTGAAATAAACTATGCGTTTATCATATCATAATTAATAGTTTTTTTGAACGAAATCACAAGAAATAAAAGCATTGTTGTTAATCTTTCTGACTCGTATAATAATCACGAAAAGAACGATTTGTTCTGTTTTTCACTTTTATTTTTCGGACTGTAAGGAGGTTCACATCATATGAGCAAGCATTTTCCTCATATTTTTGAACCCTTCACGGTAAAACGCACAACCTTCAGAAATCGTGTCGTTATGCCGCCGATGGGCTCAAACTACGCTACCTACTCCGGTGAAGTATCGGAAGAAATGAAAGATTACTACGGCCTGCGGGCTCGTGGCGGCACGGCCCTGATTACGGTAGAAAACGCCTGTATCGACTTTCCCCTTGCTACGAACGGTACAAAACAGTTGCGTATCGACGGGAAACAGTTTATGCCCGGTCTTTTCGAATTGACCGAACGCATTCATAAATACGGAGCCCTCGCTTCCATCCAGTTAAACCACGCAGGTGCTTCGGCTTACCCCGAACGTCTCGGCGGCTTACAGTCCGTTTCGTCTTCGTCCGTACCTTCTAAAGAAGGCAACCCGGCTCCTCGTCCGTTAACAAAGCAGGAAATCCTGAATATCGTTCAGAAATACGCCGATGCGGCAGAACGTGCTATCGGTGCCGGTTTCGACATGGTCGAAATCCACGGCGGTCACTCGTATCTGCTCGATCAGTTCCTTTCTCCCTTGTACAACAAGCGTACAGATGAATTCGGCGGATCGTATGAAAACAGAGCCCGCTTTGCCCGTCTTGTCGTAGAGGCCGTTCGTGCCCGCGTAGGTAAATGGGTTCCCATTTCCTTCCGTATTTCCGCTGACGAATTTATTGAAGGCGGCAACACCTTGGAAGACACCTTGCAACTTCTTGAATACATCGTTCCGGAAGTGGATATTATCAACGTATCGGCAGCCGTAAACGACTCTATTCAATACCAAATCGATAAATGTGATTTACCCGATGCGTGGAGAGCTTACTTATCCGAAAGCGTAAAGAAAAAGTTCGGCAAGCCCGTAATCCTGTCCGGCAATATCCGCAATCCGCAGATCGCCGATGACATCATCGCTCAGGGAAAAACGGATTTTATCGCCATCGGCCGCGGCCTCATTGCCGATCCCGATTGGGCTAATAAAGCTCGCCTCGGCGAAACGGATCGCATTCGTAAGTGTATCAGCTGTAATATCGGCTGTGCCGATCACCGTATTGCCAAATCCAAACCGCTGCGTTGTACTATTAACCCGTCCGTTATCGGCGGTGAAGTTTATAAGCGTCAAAAAGTGACACGTCCCTTACATGTCGTCGTCATCGGTGCCGGTACAGCCGGCCTGGAAACCGCTTGTACAGCTGCCGAAGTAGGTTGCACGGTCACGGTTTTGGAAAAACGCAATGAAGTAGGCGGTATGGCTCGCCGTATTGCTCGCTTCCCCGAAAAGACACGTATCGAAGATTTCCCGGCCTATTTGGAAAAACGAGCTGCCGCTCTGCCGAATTTGGAAATTCGTTTGAATACGGAAGCAACGAAAGAACTGCTTGATGAATTGAAGCCGGATATTCTTTACAGTGCTACCGGTTCCGATCCCATGTTACCGCCTATCGAAGGACTCCGTGAACTGACAGATGCCGAAGGTTCGGATATTCGTTCCGTTGAAGGCTTCATGTCCAACATTCCTTTCTACGAAAAGAATGCGGAAGGCAAAAAAGTTGTTATCATCGGTGCCGGTGCCGTCGGCCTGGACGTTATGGAATTTTTCACCTTACGCAAAGCCGATGTTACGGTCATTGAAATGATGCCCGCTTTCGGCAAGGACTTGGATGTAGTTTCCAAATCGACCTTCCATGAACTTTTGATCAAGCACCCCGTGAATATGCATTTGGGTACGGCTCTCCAAAAGGTCAATCCCCACTCCTTCGTAGCTGCAAAAGACGGCGTAACACAGGAATATCCCTTCGACTACGGCTTCATCTGCATGGGACTCGTACCGGCTATTCCTAAGGATAACCCGTTTGAAACCTATGCCCGCGAACACGGCATTCCCTTTGATAATATCGGCAACAGCCGCAAAACGGGACAGATTATGAACGGCACCGAATCGGGTCGCAATATTATCAATACCATTGATGCCATGGGCGGCTTTGATTTATAAGACGCACAAACAGACCGGAACGGCCCTATAAGGGCCGTCTCGGGCCTGTGCATTATCGACTTTAACGGCGTTTATTTTGCCGTACAAAGTGAATTTTCACACATATATAAGTATTCTATTATTTTTTCGGGAGGTATTATTATGGGAAAAATAGCTATTACGGAACGCGTTACGGGACATACGGAATTAATCGGTTTAATCGCTTACCCCATTCGCCACAGCATGTCACCGACGATGCATAATGAAGCTTTTAAAAAGTTGGGACTTGACTATGTTTATGTTTGCTTTGAAGTAGACAACAGCACCTTGGAAGATACGGTAAAGGGCTTACGTGCCATGAAGGTTCGCGGCTGGAACGTCTCCATGCCGAACAAAGGGCCTATTACTCAGTATTTGGACAAACTCTCCCCCGTTTCTCAAATCGTCGGTGCCTGCAACACGGTCGTTAACGATAACG
>NZ_JAQCUN010000114.1:0-4122 GCF_027685385.1 Megasphaera sp. AF13-6AC | reverse complement strand
TCTTCGGCACCCATTCCCATATTTTCCAGAGAAAAGGCGATTTCTTCTTCAACCGTCATAGCAACAAGCTGGCTGTCGTAATCATCCAACATGGTGCCCACATGCTTGGATAAGTCGGCTATAGTCGACTGCGTTACAGCTTTTCCTTTAACGTAGACCATCCCCTTCATGACACCGCCGAAGTAGTGCGGAATCGCACCGCTCATGGCCATGCACAGAGAACTTTTGCCGCTGCCGCTCTCCCCCGTAACGACCAGAAAATCACCTTTATGTACCTGTAAGTTTACATCATCCAAAACGGGGTTTTTCTTTCCGTTGTACGTATAAGAAAGATGTTCCATGGAGATCAATGCGTCCGAAGCGGAAATCAATTCATAGTCCGAATGGTCGGAAATATGTTCTTCCTCATCTTGCGAATCAATGAAACCTCGCGACGATAACAGGCGGTGAGCCGGAAAATACATAAGCGGAGTAATCACACCGTTAAGCAAACCGATGATGGCAACTAAGGGCAGCATCCCTTTGAGATATACTTCTAAGGGCAAGCTCATGACAAACTTTAAAATCGTTACAAATGCTCCACCGCTCATGCACGTAGCCAAGAAACCGCTGAGCAGGGGCAAGAGAGAACATCGGCCGAGACGTAAGGAAGCAAAATTTTTGACCATAAAAGCACAAGTCAAGGCCCCCAACGGTTCACTGACCAAGTTCCCGTAAGGAAATCCCGATTTTGAGGTCAAAACATTGATCAGTGCCGCCACCAAGCCGATACCCAAAGCCTGTCGATATGACGGTTTGGTAAGGCAGATAGCCACACAGTAGGTAGCGATAGTCCAGTTGGGAGTAACTCCCGCCACGCTGGGAGATACGAGGTGAAGAATAGTCCCTATGGCCAATAACAAAGTAGATACGGTTATCCAGCGGAATTGTCCGCCTTGGCGATGGTGAAATTCCAATTCGCCTATATTTTCGATTGTTTTCACGACAATTCCTCCTTTATCCGACTACGTTCATCAATAAGGTGTAATCGGTCATGCGACCGTATACAACTAAAATACTTACCATAAGCATTAAAACAACTATTATATAGTCTGCCGTTCGCAGCGTTACATTGGCAATAAAACTGTGTTCATTACTGCCGAAAGCTCTCAATTCAAGACTCAAAGCCATTGTTTCGGAACGACCCAAAGATTTAAGAATAAGCGGTTGAACGACTGTCATATAGTTTTTGAGCCGTTTTACAATATTCCCCGAAACGGAAAGACCGCGACAAGACTGAGCCTCGCGTACAGACTTACTTTCAGCAATGAAGTCGGGCACAAACCGCAAGGCGGCAGTGAACATAAAGGCATATTCATAAGGTATATGCACCTGTTTTACCAAGGCAGCCGTTAAGTCCTGAAGTCGGGTCGTCGTTAATAAAATGATAAAAACCGTCGTCATGGACAGCATACGAAATCCTGTTACATACGCCGATTCAAGCGAACCGCCGCCAAGGAGTTGAACCAATCCTAAAAAGACGGCAAACACACACAGGCTCAGTAACCCCTTCAAATTTCTCTTAAACTCTCCGCACGTTGCCAGCAGAACCACTTCTACAATCACCAGTCCTATAAGAGGAGCCGGTGTATTAAATACGAGAGCCCAAAATGAAAAGGCGACCGTTCCTATAAGTTTTGTCAAAGGTACTAATCGATTTAACATGTCCGTGCTCCTTTCACGCGTGCCAACAAGGCTTCTCTGAAAGCCTCCATGGTCGGGCAGTAAGGCAATCCCGGTACGGCCATCGCCATTTCCACCGAATCGGGACGACTAAGCCCCAACTCATACAAGTCATTTCTGCGAGTAAACAATTCTTCCGGCGTACCGTCAAAGGCTTTCGTGCGGTTGCCGATAATAATGACACGTTTGCAGTATTCAGCCAAAAGTTCCATATCGTGAGTAATTAATAAAACGGTAATTCCCTGACGGTTCAAGTCCGACAGAAGCTCCATGAGTCGGCGCTTTTCTTTGTTATCCTGACCGCTTGTAGGCTCATCCAAAATAATATACTGCGTGTTCATGGCCAAGGCTGATGCAATGGCCACTCTCTGTTTTTCACTACGGTTCAGGTTAGGCGGATATTCCGCTGCTTTTTCCGTAAGACCTGTTTCGGCTAAAGCCTTTACGACAGCCGCTTCCACTTCATCTTTGCTACGCCCCGCCTGTTCCGGTCCGTAAGCCACTTCTTCTGCTACAGTAGGCCGAAACATTTGTCGCTCAGGCCTTTGAAATACATATCCGATATAGCGGCTTCTTTCTGACGGTTCCGTTGCGGTTACGTCACGAGCATCTATCAAAATCTTCCCTTCTGAAGGCTTTTCCAAGCCCATCATCAAACGCGTTACCGTCGTTTTACCGCAACCGTTCCGACCGCCTAAGCCGATGAACTCCCCTTCGCGTATCATTAAATTCATATTCTCCAACACGGGAACACCGTTTCCGTATGCAAATCCCACATCTTTCAATTCCAGCATCTTTTTCCCTCCAAACAACAAAAAACCTTCCATCCCTTATAAAGGGACGAAAGGTTACATATTCTTCCGCGGTACCACCCAAATTGGCATTACGCCCGACTCATCATGTACAGCTTATGCGATACACGTTTCTTTATTAACGGTGGAAATACACCGGCACTCCCTACTGGTTTCCGTTCAGGGCGCATCTCCCGAATCCATTCCGTTTGTCGACACGTACCGGGCTCTCACCGCCGCCGGCTCTCTGAAACTGTCAGCTCAAACGTACTCGTTTCGTTCATAGACTCTTTAATATATGATAAGTAATATACAGGCTTTTTTCTCAAAAGTCAACTATTTTAATGGCCCGTATTTCCCAATAAATTTAAAACAAGCACTCCTGCAAGGATCAACATAATACCTATAATATTATATACATTCATCGTCTCCCCGAAAACGGTGACGGCAATAATGGCCGTTGCTACCAACCCAACACCCGACCAAGTCGCATAGGTTACATTTAACGGCAACGTATCCATAATAGTAGCCAAAACATAAAAAGCGATGCCGTAACAAATAAAAACACCTAATGTGGGATAAAGTCGTGAATATCCGTCGGACATCTTCATGAAAGAAGTGCCCAAAAGTTCAAAGACAATAGCTACACCGAGCAGAAGATAACTTTTCATACCGCTTATCCTTTCGCATTCAATGCCCCCTCATTCAATTTCAAACCACACGCCTTTTCCAAAGCCCGTAAATTATCCGTCGAAACACCCTGACGTTTTCCGCCCATGGCAGCAACGGTACAACAAATTTGCGCCGATTTTTCCAAAACTTCCATGAGACCGAAGGTATCGTCGAAATCGTCACCGCACGTGAAGGTACCGTGCTGGGCCCAGACGACAGCCCGATAGTTTTTCATCTTTTCCAAGGTCGCTTCCGCGGCTTCCCGGCTGCCGGGCAATACCCAGGGAACAATACCGATTCCTTCCGGAAAAACGATAGGATTTTCTATATCCGCTTCCCATAAATGGCGCGTAAACACGGCATCATCCAAGGGAATCGTAAAGGTACTGGCAATTAAATAAGGCGGATGGGCATGATAAATGACCCGATTCTTTTCTTCATCCGCTCTCTTTTTCAAGGCGCTTACAGCCAAATGAGTGGGCAACTCGCTCGTCGGCCGCCCCTGGTCTTCCAAGCCCCAGACAATACGATATGCGGCTCCGTCTGTCGATATTTCAATAATCCCTGCACAGCGACGCGGCTCTTTTACAACGTGTCGCATCCACTTGCCGCTTCCTGTGACGAGGTAATATTCGCCGCCCACATGCGGTTCCGCTTTCACCAAGACTTGCCAAGTCTCCGTTTTATGAAATAAGGCCTCACAGGCTTTCACTTCTCCCGACGTTAATCGATACGTAAGGTTACCGCCGTTACGCTCGTGCCAACCGCGTCGATCCGCCGCTTCGGCAAGGTCTGAAAAATCTCTGAAAAAGGGCATTTCTTCTATATACATCCGTCTGTCCTCCTGTTCTATCCGTAGGATACCATAACCCGGAAAGTTTCGTCCATAATCCCTCTTGACAAGAAGTATACCTTTCCGATAGACTATGGGACAAGA